>DASVGP010000187.1:0-56889 GCA_036379475.1 Bryobacteraceae bacterium
GTAGAGAACTGCCGCGCGCATGGTTCCAGTCACGCTCTCTGCTCCTGAGGATGAACAATCACTTTCAAAGAACGCTCGTCCGGGTGCGTGGCAATGGCAATGCCGCGCTCGATTTCGTTCAGCGGCAAACGGTCGGAAATCAGTTCCGCAACCGGCAACTCGCCGCTAAACACCAGACGGGCGGATTCGGCCTGCAGATCGATATCGGCGCTGTACGAACCGAGCAGGATGCGCTCGCCTGCGCAGACGGCAGCACCGGAAATTTCGATGCGCTCGGTGGCGGAAGTTTGCGCGAAAAGCAGAATCTTTGCGCCCGGACGCGAAATTTCGAGCGCTTGCTGCACGATGCCGGGAACACTCGCGGCGACAATTACGGCATCTGCGCCGCGGCTTTGGGTCGCCTGGCGCACGGCTATTTCAAAATCGGGCGAGAACGGGTCGAAGGCGCGGGCGCCGAAACGCTCCGAGAGTCGGCGGCGGAATTCGATCGCATCGGTAGAAAAAATCGGTCCCGCGGCGCGGCGGGCCAGGAGCGTAAAGAGCAGGCCGATGGGTCCCTGCCCAAGCACCGCGACCACATCGTCCGGTTCCAGCGCGAGAAGCTCGACTGCTTTCAGACAGGTGTTTACCGGCTCAACCCAGCACGCCCGATCGAAGCAAACACCTTCGGGAATTTTTTCGACACCGCGGCGGACAATCCAATCCATCACGCGGACGTATTGAGCGAAGCCACCGCCCGCGGGCTCGTATCCGGCGGTAATGCCCACTCTCTTATAGACCGGACATTGCGCGTAAAGCCTGCGGTCGCAATAGAAGCAATGCCCGCACGGGATGTGATGAAAAACCACGACGCGGTCGCCCGGAACGTAGCCGGTGACGCGAGCACCGGTGGCGGCGACCACTCCGGCGGTTTCGTGGCCGTAAATGCGTGGCGGAGGAAGCAGATCGTGCTCGATCTTTTTCAGATCGGTATGGCAGATGCCGCAGGCCTCCACGCGAACCAGTATCTCTTCCGGCCCGATGACCGGAACATCGACGCTCTCCACGCGCACACGGCCGCTGCCTGCGTACACCGCGGCGTTCATGCGGCGCGGTAGAGGCTCACGCGGATGGCGGATGGTCTGGTATTGGACAGATTCGGCTGCCGGCAAGAAATTCTCCCAGCGCCCGCGACGCATCTTCGGCCCGCCGCTTGAGGCGGCGCAGTTCCGGGATGACCCGGGGATGCACGAGCGCATAATTTATGATTTTCGCAGTTGCGATACGGCCTTCGCCTGTCCGCATGCGGTTCAGATCGAAAGCGAAAGATTGATCGGCGCGATCGGAGACGGCCCGGATGGCGGCAAAGGGCAGGCCCGCGCGCAGTGCCCGCGAGGCGACGCCGGAGGACTCCATATCGACGGCGATAGCGCCGCGCCGGGAAAGCTGCTGCTTTTCCGCCGCGGAAACGGCGACGCGGTCTTGCGAAACGATGGGCCCGGATACGAATTCCGCCTCCGATTGGGCGGACGCACAGGCGAAGGTTTCGTTTGATTTCACATCCAGCACCTCGGTCGCCACGACAATTTGGGATTCGCTCAATTGCGGATCGAGGGCGCCGCAATAGCCGGTGCTGACCACCGCTTCCAGCCGCGAGGCGGAAAGCTCTGCCATGCTTACGGCGCGGATCGCGATTTCCACCGCATGTGCAGCCAGCTTCGGTCCCGCACCATTGGCGGCGAGCATCACGCGGCGGTTCTCCCAACTGCCTTCGAATGCATAATCGATGGGCCACTTCAACCTGCGCAACCCGGTGAGCAGCGCAGCAAAGAACTCCAATTCGCGAGATTCGGAGGCAACGTAGAGGATGGCCATAAAAGAAGCTTTCAGCAGTCAGCCTTCAGCCCTCCAAACTCTATTCCAAAGCCGATGGCTAAAAAGCTGACTGCTGACTGCTGATAGCTGATCGCTAATCATGAGCAATATCCGTTGTTACGAAACCACGCGACCGCACGTTCCAGCGCGGGACTGACCGGGCCGGGAGCATAGCCAAGTTCGCGTGAAGCTTTTTCATGCACTACAAACATTTTCTTACGCGCCATGCGGACGGCGTCGAGCGACGCTCGCGGCGGACGGCCGGTGAAGTCCGCCCAAGCCGTGCTGGCGGCCCCGGCCGCATAGGCCAAGGCATAGGGGATCCTGAGCGAAGGGGCCGGTTTGCCGAGGATCGCCGCCAGGCGCAACAGGATTTGCTCCAGAGTGAGATTTTCGCATCCGAGGATATAGCGCTCGCCCTCGCGGCCGTGCTCGGCGGCCAGCAAATGCCCCGCGGCGACGTCGCGCACGTCGACGAGGTTCAGGCCGGTATCGACAAAGCCCGGCATTTTTCCGAGCATAAAATCGACGATGATTTGCCCGGTCGGCGTGGGCTTCCGATCGCGGTCGCCGATGGGTGCCGTGGGATTCACGATGACGACCGGCAAGCCCTGGCGCGCCTTTTCCAAAACAGCTTGTTCGGCCAGCCATTTCGAGCGCTTGTAGTCGCCGGTCATGTCCTCAATCGATACCGGCGTGTTTTCGTCTCCCAGCGCATGCTTCGGCATTCCGATACAACCAACGGTGCTGGTGTAAACGATCCGCCGCACTCCAGCATGGGCGGCGGCTTCTAGCACGTTGCGGGTGCCATCCACGTTCGATCGATATAACTCATCCGGATGTTTCGACCAGAGGCGGTAATCGGCGGCGACATGGAAGACCGAATCGCAGCCGGAAACGGCTCGAGCGAGCGAATCCGGATCGCGGAGATCGCCTGAAACGCATTCGACGTCCAGTTCGCGGATTTGGCTCGACGGACGGCAAAGCGCGCGCACGCGATCTCCCTTCATCAGCAGGAGATTCGCAACATGCCAGCCCACAAAGCCGCTGGCCCCGGTAACAAGTATCAGAGACAAGTTGAAAGCCCTTGGAGGGCGGGCTTTAGCCCGCTCGGAGCTTCAGCTCCGTTTGTCCGTAGCCGAGCGGCGGGGCTGAAGCCCCGCGCGGGCTAAAGCCCGCCCTCCTCGTAATCTCCTAACGGAAAGCCCAGCTCATCAGCTTAAAAGTGTCGGCAAGTCTTGAATTGATGCCGAGCGCCGCTGACGGTTCGTAACCGCAATGCACCATGCAATGCTCGCAGCGCGGATCGTTGCCTTCGCCATAGTGATTCCATTGCGTCTTGGTCATCAGCTCTTCAAAAGTGTCGTAATGCGCGTCGGTGATCAGGTAGCACGGACCTTTCCAGCCTTTCACGTTGTAAGTCGGGTTACCCCAGGCCGTGCAGGGGAGCTTGCGGTCGCCCTTGAGAAAGTCGAGGTAAGTCGGCGTATTATTGATGCGGTAACGCTTCGCCAGGCGATCGATATCGCTGAATTTCTCAATCACGTCGTCGCGCGTCATGAAAATTTCGCGCTGGTTCACCGCCGAATATCCGTAAGCGGGCGAAATCAGGAAACCATCCACGTCAAGAGTCTCCAGAAACTGAAACAGCTCCTCGATCTCCTTCATGTCGGTCTCTTTGTATACGGTGGTGTTCGTGCAAACCTTGAACCCGTGCGCCTTAGCGACCTTGATAGCCTCGATAGCTTCCTTAAAAACGCCTTCGCGCTCGACACAGAGGTCGTGGGTTTTTTCCATGCCGTCGAGATGCACGTTGAAGAAGAATTTTGAATCCGGCTTGAATTCTTTGTACTTCTTGCGAATGAACATGCCGTTGGTACAGAGAATGATGTGCTTGCCGCGAGCGAGGATCTCGGAAACCAGACGGCCGATTTCGGGGTAGAGCATCGGTTCGCCGCCGCAGATGGAGACTGTAGGCGCGCCACACTCGTCCACGGCACGCAAGCATTGCTCCACCGAGAGACGCTCCCGGATGGTACTCTCATATTCGCGAATACGGCCGCAGCCGGTACAGGTCAAGTTACAGGCATGCAGCGGCTCCAGCATCAGCACCAGCGGAAAGCGCTTCTTGATCAACGGATGTTCGAACGCCGGTTGATCGCCGGTCCGCGTATGCATGATGATCTTGAACGGGTTCGCGGAATCGTCGGTTTCAGTAACTGTCTTCTGCCATTCGGGCGGAGGGCTGAGCTTGTTTTTCGCGATGTAAGCTCCCATCCCCACCGTCATAGATAACGGAAATCTCATAAAGAACCCCTCTCGGCAAAATGCACTACAGATCGTCGCGCGCTGCCGCGCATTTCCGAAAAACGGAGAGCGCAAGCAGCGGAAACGTGTTGCGGTAATCGGTATAGGCCAAATAAAATACGCGCGGGAAACTGGTTCCAGTGCAAAACTCCTCCTGCCAGGTTCCGTCACCGCGCTGGGATTGCACTAAGTATTCGACGCCGTTGTACAGACTTTCGCTTCGCAAATCGCCGCCCGCCAGCAGCGCCAAAATCGCCCAGGCGGTTTGCGAAGGCGTGCTCTCGCCACGCACATACCGGTTTTCGTCGTAACTGGCACAGCTTTCGCCCCAGCCGCCGTCGCGATTTTGATAGGCGCGAATAAATTCAAGGGCGCGCTGCATGGAGGGCTCGTTTTCGCCGACGCCCGCCGCGCGCAGGCCGCGCATGGCCAAAAATGTTCCGTAGATGTACGCGACGCCCCAGCGGCCGTACCAGCTTCCATCCTGCTCCTGTTTCCGCAGCAGGTATTCGGCGCCGCGCCGGATCGCTGGATGCCCGGCCTCCAGACCGCAGCCGATCAGCGCTTCGAGCGTCCGGCCAGTGATGTCCGGACAGGAAGGATCGAGCATCGCGTTGTGATCGGCGAAGGGAACCTGGCTCAGCACTCTCCAATCGTTATCGACGTCGAAGGCCGCCCAGCCGCCATCGCGGCACTGCATGGCAAGCATCCAGTTCACCGCGCGCCGCATACAAGCGCGCCGGGCCGGCTCGTCCCTTCCGGGAGCCTTTTGGAGCGCTAGCAGCACCATCGCCGTGTCGTCGACATCGGGGTAAAAATCGTTGCGGAACTCGAAAGCCCAGCCCGAAGGCTCTGTATGCGGCCGTTTGACCGACCAATCTCCTTTGCGCCGGATCTCGTTCGCCAGGAGCCAATCGGCGCAGCGGCGCAGCGCCTCCTCGGGCGGATCTTCCATTTCGCCGAGGGCGAAGGCCGAAATCGCGGTGTCCCAGACCGGAGAAAAGCAGGGCTGAAAGAAAAAGCCAGTCTCGTCGTCGGTAAGCAGGCGATCGAATTGGCCCTGGGCCTGACGGCGCAGCGGGTGCGCAGCATCGTAACCAAGGAGATCCAAGCCCATGACTGCGTACTGCATCGAAGGGTAAATGGCGCCCAAGCCATCGCTGCCCTCGAAATGTTCGATCATCCACTCGGCGCAGCGGTTGAGTGCGCGTTGGCGGATAAACACCGGCCCGCGCTCCTCCCATACCTTCAGCCCACGATCCAGGGTCAGGAACACGTTGCGCCAGCTCAGCGTTTTGGCATCCCGCGGGAGCACAGCCGGAACGCCGGGCAGAAACAGTTCGTCCAGATTCCAGCCGCCGGGTACCGGCCTGGGCTCCTTGGCCGAGCGCACGATCGAAAGTGAAATCACGATGGCGCGCGTCCAGGAAGACATCTGGTAGATGAACTTGAAGGGAAGAAAAATCAGCTCAGGTGGAATCGAGGGGCAGCCCTCGCGAGGAAACAGCCCGAAGAGGCTCAGATTGATGCGGACATAGCTGTTGGCCGCCTGCAATCCGCCCATGCTCAAAATACAGTCGCGCAGCCGCTGCATACGGCTGTCGGAAGCGGGAATGCCGGCCACTTTCAAAGCGAAATAGGCTTTGATGGAAGCATTGACGTTCGACGGGCCGTTTAGATAAATGTTGAACCCGCCATCGGGAAGCTGGCGAGCGAGGATGGAGTCCGCCGCACGCTGGATGCGGTGGCGATCCGGCGGATTCCAACCGCCATCGACCGGCGGATACAGCCAGAGCTGCATCATAATGTAGTCGGATTCGAGCGTGCTGTCGGCGCACAACTCCGCCCACCAGTAGCCTTCCGGAGCTTGTTTTTTTAAGAGTGCGGATGCGGCCTTGCGGATTGCATCGGCGGCTCGCGATCCGAAATCTTGAAACTGAGCCGGAAGCGTAAGCGCCCTGGATTGGTCGTGATACATCACCGTCATTCCGAGCACGAGCGCTTAGGCGCGCAGATAGCTTTCGAAATTGGAAGGCAGCGTGAAACGCACATCTTCTTCCTTGATTTCCGCCTCCTCGAGGTCGGCATAACCTTGTTTACGGAGGTGCGCGATCAACTCCTGCACCAGGTGTTCGGGAGCCGAGGCGCCGGCGGTCACGGCAACTGTATCCACACCCTCCAGCATGCGCGGCTCCACTTCCGCGGAGTCGTCCAAAAGATACGCGGGGACCGAAGCTTTCTGGCAGACTTCCACCAGCCGGCGCGAATTCGAGCTATTCTGCGACCCAACCACCAGCAGCGCCTGGCACAACGGCGCAACGGCCTTGACCGCAAGCTGGCGGTTTTCGGTGGCGTAGCAGATGTCCTGACTCTTCGGGCCGACAATTTTCGGAAAACGTTCGTGCAGGCGTGCAACGATGTGCTTGGTTTCGTCCAGCGAAAGCGTGGTCTGTGTCAAATAGGCGACGCGTTCAGGATCTTTGATATTCAGCCGGTCGACGTCCGCAACGTCCGAAACCAGAACAGTGCTCTCGGGCGCTTCACCCAGCGTACCGGTAACTTCGTCATGGTCGCGATGCCCGATGAGGACGATTGTGTAACCGGTTTTTGCGAAGCGAACCGCTTCCAGATGAACTTTGGTCACCAGCGGGCAAGTGGCGTCGATCACTTGCAGTTTGCGCCGTTTAGCCTCCTCGCGAACAGCGGGGGAAACCCCGTGGGCGCTGAAAATCACGCGCGCGCCTTCCGGAACTTCGCTCAATTCTTCGACAAACAGGGCTCCGGCGCAGCGCAGTTCATCAACCACATGCTTGTTGTGAACGATCTCTTTGCGAACATAGATCGGCGCCCCATAGAGGTCGAGCGCGATTTTGACCACGTCGATGGCCCGCACCACGCCTGCGCAAAACCCCCGGGGCTTCAGCAGAATAATCTTCTTCCGTGTGCCCGTCACGCGGGTAGCATCGCCAGCGCGCTCGGTCTCATAGGCTAGTCCGGCAGGAGGCATATAAGCAAGCCCAGTATAACAAGTAGCTGTGTTTTCAGCACGCAAGAAGCCTCAACGGGCGCGTGGGCCACACGAGCGGAGGGAAACCATATCCGAACGGCGGAGCCGGGAGAAGTACGATGTGGTGATGGCAAGTCTGCAAACAGGTTGCTGTATCGTGGGCGGCGGTCCCGCCGGAGTGATGCTCGGCTGGCTGCTGGCGCGCGCGGGCGTGCGCGTTACCGTGCTCGAAAAGCACAAGGATTTTTTTCGCGATTTCCGGGGCGATGTTGTGCATCCGTCCACGCTCGAATTGCTCTCCGAGTTGGGCGTCCTGGAAGATTTCCTGCAAGTGCCGCACCAGAAAATGACCACGGCGGGCGCGTCATTTGGCGGCTTCGACTTTACCGCGGCCGATTTTCGAACTGTTTCCACGCATTGCAAATTTGTGGTGTTGATGCCGCAATGGGATTTTCTTGACTTTGCCGCACGGCAGGCTAGCCGGATCGATGGGTTCGAGTTGCGCATGCAGCATGAAGTAACCGGCCTGCTCCGGGACGGCAAGCGAGTCACGGGTGTTCAGGTGCAAACCCCGGAAGGCGAGCGGGAGGTTCGGGCGGATCTGGTCGTGGGCTGCGATGGCCGGCATGCGACTACACGCCAGGCGGCCGGCTTCGAAGTCATCGAAACGGGCGTTCCGATCGACGTGCTTTGGTTCCGTGTGGGACGAGCCGGCGACGAACCCGAGCGGCTGCTGGGAACGGTGAATTACGGCAAGGCGTTGATCCTGATCAATCGGGGCGATCATTATCAGGCTGGTCTGATTATTCGCAAGGGATCGTTTGATCAATTGCGGCAGGCAGGACTGGATGCTTTTCGCGCTTCGCTGGTGCAAATCGCGCCTTATCTAGATGGACGAGTGCAAGAAGTGCAGAACTGGGATCAGGTGAAACTGCTCTCGATCCAGATCAACCGGCTGCGGCGCTGGTACACAGACGGGCTGCTGTGTATCGGCGATGCGGCGCATGCCATGTCACCCGCCGGAGGCGTGGGGATTAACCTGGCGATTCAAGATGCCGTGGCGGCGGCCAATCTTTTGGGCGGAGCGTTGCGGCGCGGCCCGGTTGGGGAAGAATTGCTGCAGCGAGTGCAATGCCGGCGCGAATTCCCCGTGCGCGCCACGCAAGCGCTGCAGCGGCGGGCCCATCATTTGCTTGACTCCGCGGTCTTTACCCACACGGGCCCGATGCAAGCACCCTGGCAATTGAAGCTCGCCGTCAGAATTCCGGGGCTGCAGCGCGTGCTGGCGCGTGTCGTCGGTGTGGGCGTTCGCCCGGAACACGTGGTGAAACCGCGGCGGTGCGCGTCGCCCGGTTTGCGGCGGCTGGCGATCTTCGCCGGCGTCACCATCGCGGCGGCGGTTCTACTGACGCGCAAGGCACAATCATCTTACTGATACCGCAGCGCACGCGAAGGATCGATGGAGGCGGCGCGGAGAGCGGGGATAAAAGTTGCTGCGAGCGAGACGAAGATCAGAAACGCAATCACGGCGGCATAGGTCGGCAGATCGGTTGCCGTAATCCCATACAAAAATCCGGCCAGGGCCTTCCTTAAAGCAAGTGCGCAGACAGCGCCGAGGAAGGTTCCGCAAATGGCTGGCATGGTTCCGCCCCACAAGACCATGCGCACGATGTCGCTGCGCTGCGCGCCGAGCGCCATGCGGACGCCGATTTCGGCCGTGCGCGCGGCGACCGAATATGCCGCGACCGCGTAAATGCCAATGGCCGCGAGCAGCAGCGCAATTCCCGCCAACGCCGTCAGCACCGAAGTGTGAAAAGCTCTCCAGCCCATCTGCCCCCGCAGCACTTGGCTCATGGTGAGCACGCGGTAGGCGGGCAAGCTGGGGTCCGCTTCGTGAACAATTTTCTTGATCGAGTTGACAAAGGCAAGTGGCTTGCCGGACGTGCGCGCCACCATTGCCACCTGCGTCTGCTCTTGTTGGATAATGCAGGTGAACATCTCGGGCTCGGTGGGCTCGTCGATTCGGCCCTGATGGAAATCGCGCACAACACCGACAATGTGAAACCAGAGAATCATGGGCAGATACGGTCTGACCACACTTCCGACTGCTTCCTGTCCGGTCAGGAAGCGGCGCACGAAGCTCTGATTGACAATCGCCACCACTTGGGAATTGTTATCGTCGTGATCGTTGAAATCGCGTCCCGCAACGAAGGGAACTTTCATGGTCTTGAAATAATTCGGCGAAACCTGAACGACGCGCACCATGGGTGTGTCCCACCAGGTTTTGGGAGGAACCTTTCCTTTCACCAGAATGGGGTCGGACTGAGAGCTCGTAAGCGGCAAGTTAGAGGTAAAGGCGGCGCTTTGAATGCCTGGGATCGTTTCGATGCGGCGCCGCAGCCGTTCGATAAAGTTGCCCACCACGCCGGGATGCTTGGCTGCGTCATAGCGGGCTTCGGGTAAGGCGAGCCGAACCGTCAGGACATGATGCGGGTCGAAGCCGGGATCGATGCCCGAGAGATGCGCGAAGCTCCTGATGAGAAGACCGGATTCGATCAAGAGTAAGGTCGCGATGGCGGCCGTGATGGCGATAAAAACACGCTTGGTGTTTTGATGGCCGCGCGATTCGGTAGTGCGTCCGCTCAGTTCCTTCAGCGCATCGTTGGCGCGGGCGCGCGAAATGCTGAAAGCCGGCGCAAGACCGAAAATCATGCTGCTGGCGACAGCCACCGCCACGGTGAAAGCGACCACTCGCCAGTCGAGAGCGACGTCGGCCGGGCGCGGTAGATGGCTGGCCTCGACGGTTTTGATCACATACACCCCTATTGCGGCCAAGCCCAAGCCGAGAGCGGCGCCGGAAAGAGACAGCAGCAGGCATTCGGTCCATAGCTGCCGCACTAACCGCCAGCGATTCGCGCCCATGGCAATGCGCACCGACATTTCGCGCCTGCGCACGGAAGCCCGCACCAGGAGCAGGTTAGCTATGTTGCCGCACGCGATGAGCAGCACGGAACAAACCGCCCCGAACAGGATCAGCAGTGCAGGCCGCACGTCGTAGCTCATCCATCGGTGCAGATACATGGCGCTGACACCGATTCCGCCATTGCGCTTCGGGTATTTTTGGGCCAACACGCGGGCGAGGGAGGATGTTTCCGCCACCGCTTGTTTCAACGATACCCCCGGCCGCAGTCGCGCCAGCACACGGTAGCGCTCGAATCCACGGGTATTCACAATATTTGTGAAATCGAACGTCACCGGAACGGCTACGTCGTCGCTCTCGCCCAAGACGTTGAGTGCGTCGGGCATGATGCCGACAATGATGTAAGGCTGGTCGTTGAGCCAAATCTTCTTGCCAATCACGTTTTGGCCGCCGAATCTGCTCTGCCACAAAGAGACGCTCAGCATCACACTCCGTCCGTCTCCCGGCTGGTTCTCTTGCGGGGTGAAATTGCGCCCGCGAATGACAGGCAGGCCCATCAGGGGCAGCAGCGACGATTCGCACTCGAGCACCTTGACGCGTTTGGGAGTGCCGCTGCCGGTCAGGTTCGATTCGCTGAAAGTGAACAGCGCCATGCCGTCGAAAGACGTCAGATCGTGTTTCCAATCGACGTAGTCCCGCATGCTCACCAAGGTGCGCGCTCTCTTGGGCGCAGTTTCAAAAACACGCACCAGCCGCGCTGCGTTATTCAGCGGCAGCGGCAGCAGCATCTCGGCGTTGATGATGGTGAACATCATCACGGTCGCTCCGATGCCGATGGTCAGAGCGAAGATCGCCGCCGCTGTGGACCATCGGTTCTCCCGCGCGACACGCAGCGCGTAGCGTATGTCCTGGCGTACAGACTGCAAAACCGATTCTCTGAGCTTATCAACTTTGCAGGGACAGATCACCCGGGTTTCGCTACACTGAAGGTTCAACCTTATGGCGCAAAACGAGCAGCAGGGCGCGAAGGCCGCGCACGGGACCTCACCCAAGATCGAGCAGAAGGATAACGTCTACCAAGCCGAGTATTTCGGAAGCGGAACCTTTCGCATCGTCAAGCCAAAGCGAAAATCGAGGAAAGCGCGGCAGTCGCGGCTCAAGGGCGCAACCCGCGGCGCAAGAAAATAGCTTTCGATTCCCGTTTTAGGCATCGGCAAGCCGGGAAGGGTCCGGCACTGCTCCAATTTCGGTCAGACCGTTTGCGTGACTTTGCTTAGCGTGCGCGGGCGGTCGGGGTCGAGGCGTTTCACTTCCGCCAGGCTGGCGGCGAAAAGCTGCGCGGGCACGATGTAGGGAATCGGCGTGTAGAGATCGGCGGGTTGAAAACTCTCGCTGCCGAGATCGGCCGGGATTACCAGCGGCTTTCCTGCTTTCGCAGCGGCTGCTTCGCGGTTGCTTTGATCGGTAATCGCCACGTTTTCGACACCCAAAGATTCGAGTTTCGCAGCCGCTTCGCGCATCGCCGGCCAAGCCGGTCCGGGCGGGCAAAACAGGAACGCAGGGAACGAAGGCTCCAGCATGGCGATGGGGCCGTGCATGAGGTCGGCCGAAGAGAAGCGCTCCGCGACCACGTAGCAGGTCTCCATCAGCTTCAAAGCAAATTCGAAAGAGTTAGCGTAATTCAGGCCGCGGCCGACGCAGACCGCTGAGCGCATGAAGCAGTAACGTTCGGCACGCTCGCGAATTTCCGGTTCGAGCGCGAGCGCTGCCGAGGTCCAATCCGGCAGCTTCTGTAAATCTTCGCGTTTGAGCCGTGCGCCGAGCGCATGCGCCAGCAGATAGAGGCAGGCCAGCGTGCCGGTGTATGTTTTCGTGGCCGCGACGCTGGTTTCCTTTCCGGCCCGGATGAAAAAAGTCTGCGCAGCCAGGCGGGCGAGGCTGCTCTCGCTTTCATTCGTAATGCCTACGGCGAATGCGCCGGCCTTTTTCGCGGCTTCGAGCACCAGGTTGATGTCGGTCGATTCGCCGGATTGCGAGATCGCCACCACCAGCGTATCTTTCCAGGCGAGTTTAGCGCCATAGAGGGTAAAGACGGAAGGAGCGGCGAGCGAGACCGGAATGCCGGTGACAATCTCGAGCAGGTAGCGGCCAAACTGAGCGCCGTTGTCGGAAGTGCCGCGCGCCGCCAGCACGATGAGGCGCACAGGATGGCGCTCGAAGTGGCGGCGCAGCTTCTCTGCCTCCGGCCATTCGGCATTTAGCGTACGCTCGATCGCCTGGGGCTGCTCGCAAATCTCTTCGCGCATTCGGGACATAAGTTAGCTCTCAGCTTTCAGCAGTCACTCTTAGCTGACGGCTGATAGCTTCTTACAGTAACACGCGGTCGCCGCCGCGTGGACCGAGTAAGTACTGCGGACTGATCCAGTTCGTCATGGGATGCCGCGTGATGGTCGGCTTAATGACGATGAGTGTCTGGCCCGTCTGAGTGTCGCGGGTGTTTTCGCTGAGGATCTGATTTAGCCCGGGGACCTGCGCCAGCCCGATCAGTCCGCTGCGCGTAACTGAATGCGTTTTTTGATCCAGCCCGGCGAGTACGGCCCATTCGCCCTGGCGCAGGCGCACCGTGCCTTGATAGGTGCGTTGAGCGATTGACGGAATGGTGTTGTATGTCTGCGTTCCTAGCGCGCTGTATTGAGCATCGATCTTGAGAGATATGTCGCCATCGCCGTGAATCCGCGGCGAGATTTTCAGCTTCAGCCCCAGGTCGACGAGGGTCACTTGGCCGATAGGATTGTAGATGCCGGGAAGCCCGCTCTGTTGAAAGCCGGTGTAAATCGATTGCGGGATCGGGTATTTGTCTCCAATGTGAAAGTCGGCGGTTTGCCCGTCGGCGACGACGACGGTGGCATGGTAGAGTTTCGTGGCGATTGATTTCGTGTACTGGGCAAACAGCGCGCCGTTCGTCAAACCGACGCCGAACAGCGTCGCGCCTCCGCCGAAGGCAAAGGCATTGGTGATGCCGCTTGGAATCGAGATGAGCGATTGGAAATGCCCGAGATGGCCCAGATCGATCAGGTTGAAAGCGGTTGGGAATGAGAGGCCGTAATGATAATTGCGTTGTTTATCAAGCGTCAGAAATTCGACGCCGATCGATACCTGCCCTTTTGGAAGTAACAGCGCTTCGAGTAAACCGCGGGCGATCTTCACGCGAGTGACGGGACCGCGGATTTGAACCGTATGATTGACGCTGTCCCAGGCCATGGATTGCAGCCCGAGCGCGGAACGGACAGCGTTTGCGGCCTGGATGAGATCCTTTTGATCGATTGCCTCCGGCAGCGGGATGGTCAGCGAAATGCCCGGCTCGTATTCCGAGCGTTTGGCGGTGGTGTCGCTCGCGACAAAAATGGTGCGCGTATTTACCGGAAACAGGAAGGTGTCGGTAGCATCGGTGAGGCCCAGCATGGCGGTGCGGAATCCGGCATGGCCGATATCGAAGCTCGAGTTGGGCTGCGGCTGCATGGCGGGATCGAATAGAACTTGAATGCCGTAAGCGCCCGCCACTTGGGTAAACAGCGCTTTGGTGTCGCCGCGAAGGTGGAAATCGTGAACCGCCGGGCTGGCGTGCAACTGTGGCAATCCCTTCAGAGCAGAACCGGGATTCGGGGCGCTATTCCAGACTTGATGGAGCGGAGCAGGTCCGTGGATCTGGAGCGGCGGTGTGGAAGCGGCTTTCTGGACCGTCGGCTTGGTGAGGATTTGCGCCAGAGGCGCCAGGAGATCGCGTTTGTCGCGGTAAACGGCGTTTTTCGGCTCCTCGGCGGAAGCTTGCGCATAGAGGAAGTAGGCGCGGACGAGATGGCCTTCATGTTCGGCCTTTGCGGCCTCGCGCGCGAGCTGGGCTGCTGTGGAACCGGCGGCAGCGCAGCAGGACGCCGTCAGAACCAGAAGAGCGGCAATACGGAGGTTCAAGATGTCATGACGTTCGCCGCGGCCGCGACGTGTATAGAAGAAATAGTGCCAAACGTCAGTTGCCGGAAACGCCTCCAGCGAGCTTGGCGACTCGTTTGCGGCCGCCTGCTTCGATGAAAACGGAGAGACGCAAGGGCGGCGCTTCGCCGCCTGCTCCCGCGTGCCGCTGGAGGACTTTCAAGTAGCGCCGCAGCAGATCGGGTTGCGCCGATTTTCTGATATGAGAGGCCTGCAAGTCGAGCAGAAATTCCATTTCATGGGGGGTGAACTTGTGGCGCCGTGTCGAGCCGCCGATGAATTCGTGCACGAGTTGATTGAATGACGTCAAATCAATCGTTTCGGATTGAGTGCCGGTCACATGATTAAGTGTGGGAAAGCTGTGAAAAATCGCAGAAAAACTTTTCGGCCGCATGGCGATCTTCACTCGTGCCGTAATGCGAGCATTGGATCGACGCGCACGGCGCGGCGGGCAGGGAGATAACAAGCGAGCATCGTAATGAGCGCGATCACGATCGCGACGGCAGCGAATGTGAACGGGTCGGCGGCGCTCACGGAAAAAAGGAGATTGCCCATCAATCGGGTGAGCCCGAGGGCCAGGGCAATGCCGATGGCTAAGCCGATACCAGCGATTTTCGCCCCCTGCGCAAAAATCATGCGCAAGACATCTCCCCGCTGTGCGCCGAGCGCCATGCGAATCCCGATTTCGTGGGTGCGCTGCGCAACCGAGTAGGCAATCACACCGTAAATTCCGATAGCTGCCAAGCTCAGCGCGAGTGCGCTAAAAAGCCCGAGGAGGACGAGAGTCATGCGCCGCGTTGAAACCGACTTGGCGACGAGTTTGCCCATCGTCGCGATGCCGAAAATCGGCTGGTCTTTGTCGATTGAGCCGATAATATGGCGAATCGCGGAAGTCAGCGCGGCGGGATTGTTCCCGGATTTCACAATGAGATTCATTTCGCTCGTGATCTGTTGACGGAAAGGAACATACACTTCGAGCCGGGAAGGATTCGCGAGCCCATAGAGCTTCGTGTCGCCGACTACGCCGACAACCGTGATCCAATCCCGCGGGCTGCGTACGGGGTGATGGCCGAGATGGAAGCGTCTGCCCACGGGATTCTCGCCGGGGAAATAGCGCCGGGCCAGGCGGGCATTAATCATGCCGATACGCGGAGCATTCTCGTTGTCGGCACGCGTAAATCCATGACCTCGCAGGAGCGGAATCCCGAGCGTGCTCACGTATCCCGGACTAATGACGTGAATATCCGGATGCGGAAAACTTCCCGGCCTTGGGAGAGGCATGCCATCAACCGTGATGTCATCGCGCCAATGGTTATTCGTCAGAGGCACGTTAGTGCCTAACGCCGCGGACTTCACGCCGGGTAACGCGCGGACGCGGGAAAGGACCTCGTTCCAGAAATTCAGGATCGCGGAGTCTTTATCGTATTGTGACGTGCGCAAACTCATCTCCATGGTGAGCACGCGGTCGGGCTGAAATCCGGGATCGACCGAAAGCAAGCGATACAGGCTCTTCATCATCAGGCCCGCACCGACGAGAAGAATGAGCGCAAGAGAAATCTCGGCGATGACGAGACGCCCGCGCCACCGATTCTGCTTTGCGCCCGAACTGGCGGTCCTGCCGCCTTCTTTTAATTCCGATTGAACATCCGCCTTGGCAGAGTGGATGGCGGGTGCGAGACCGAAAATGAGGACAGACAAGATCGCCATTCCGGCGGCGAAGAGAAGAACTGCAACGTTCAGATTCACCGTCGCACCACCCAGGCTGCCCGTGGGAATCAGTTGTGCGATTCCGGCAATTCCGCCGATGGCAAGCATCAGGCCCAGCAAGCCGCCGAGAAGGGCCAGAAGAAAGCTTTCGGTCAGCATCTGGCGGATAATGCGTCCGCGGCTGGCGCCAATCGCAATACGGAGAGCAATTTCCTTGCTACGGCTGGCGCCGCGCATGAGAAAGAGATTCGCTACGTTTGCGCAGGCGATGAGCAAGACGAAGATTACGGCGCCCAACAGAACCAGAATCGCCGGGCGCACGTTGCCGACGAATACATCGCGAATGGGCCGCAGCGCGACACCGAATTGATCGTTGGAGGAAGGATACTCATGCGCCAGTCGCGCCGCGATCGCTTTCATTTCGCTGCAAGCCTGCGCGAAACTTACGCCAGCCGAAAGCCTTCCGACCACAACGGTTTCGCCGCGCTCGCCTCTTTCAGCGGATGCGGGATTGTTTGTGGCCCATACACCGATGGGCTCCAACACGTCCGTTTTTTCAATCCAGCGAAAATCCGGCGGCAGCACGCCGAGGATCGTAAAACCTCGGCCATCAAGGGTGATCACGTGACCAATGACGTCGTCGTTGCCGCCGAAATGCGATTGCCAGAGTTGATAGCTCAGCAGCACGACCGGCGGCGTACCCGGCTTTTCCTCGGACGGATCGAAGTCGCGCCCTAACAGAGGATGCACGCCCAGCATGGAAAGGAAATTCGGCGAAACGGCTTCGCCGCTGACATTTTGCGGTTGAGCGATACCGGCGAGATTGAAAGCCACTCCGGCTACCGTAGCCATCTCTGAAAACACGTGGTTCTGCGCACGCCAGTCCAGAAAATTGGGATAGGAAACGCTGACTGTGCCTACCTTGGGCGTCGTCTCATGGAGCACGATCAACCGCGCAGCATTTTTGTACGGCAGCGGCCGCAGCAAGACGCCATAGACAACGGAGAAGATTGCCGTGGTTGCGCCGATCCCCAGCGCGAGCGTGAAAAGGGCAACGAAAGTGAAGCCGGGGGATTTGCGCAAGCTTCGTGCTGCATAGCGAAGGTCGCGTAATAGAGTTTCGATAAGATACATTCCCCGCATGTCGCGGCATTCCTCCTTTCTTTGTTCAATGGCTGCGATGGAACGGAGCGCGGCGTAGCGCGCTTCCTCGGGCGTCTTGCCGGCGGCGATTTCTTCCTCGATTTGCCTCTGCAGGTGATAGCGCAGCTCTTCGCCGAGTTCCTGTTCGACCTTGTTGGGCGAGAAGAGCGAGCGTAATCTGAGGCGAAACATCTTGGATAACCGCATGGCTTACTCCATTCGCAAAACGGTCAATGCGTCCGTTCGCGCCGCGCGCAAGGAAGGCAGGAAGCTGGCGGCGGCTACAACTGCCATCAATAGCAGAGATGCCATAGCGAAAGTTACTCCATCCTCCGCCGAAACTCCGAAAAGGAGCGACGTCATCAGCCGTGTAACCCCCAGCGCCAGGATCGATCCCGCAATGACTCCGTAAATTCCTAACCTAAAACCATGTATGATTACCATCCGAAGGACATCGGAGGCGCTGGCGCCGAGTGCCATGCGGATGCCGATCTCGTGCATTCTAAGCCGTACCGAGTAAGACAGGACCCCATAAATACCCACAGCAGCCAAGATCAACGCGAGCAGGGCGAATGCCCCGAACAGATCCAGTTGAAACCGCTGCATTGATAGCGAGGTCTTCAGCCGCTGGTCCATGGTGGCAACATCCGCTACGGGCTGTTCCGGGTCGATCGATTGCACAATGCGCCGCGCAACGGCGGCATAGCCGAGCGGATCGGAATGCACCTTGATGAAGAGAAACATCTTATTGCCGGGAGCTTCCGTATCTTTCACCGTTGTTTGCAGGTAGGACACGAACAACGCGGGCTGAGCCGGCTGACTTAAACCGGCTTGCTTCACATCGCCGATGACTCCCACAATCGTGAATCGCGGAGCATGGACACCGGGACGATGGAGCAGTTTTGCGAGTATCGAATCCGAAGCCGTGGGAGAGACGCGCTTCCCGATCGGATTCTCGTTGGGAAAGAAGCGCCGGCGCGCACTCTCGTCGATGACTGCCACGAGGGGTCGAGTACCTGTGTCATCCGGCGTGAAAAATCTGCCTTTCACGACGGAAATTCCCAGCGCCTTAACGAACTGAGGCATCACTTGGCGGTATTGGATGACAGGCACATCTGAAAGGCGTGACGCAGGCCGTTCTTCAACCGTAAAATATTTCCCCCATCCGCCCCAACCGGTTATTGGCATGGCCGTGCTGGCGCTGACCGCGGCGACTCCATGAACTCGCCGCAGACGTTTCGTCAGTTCGGCGAAGAAGTGTACGGTCTTTCCAGGTTCGTTCCATGGATATTTGGCTTGAGGTAGCGTGACAGACATCGTAAGGACGTTGGCGGGTTGGAAACCGGGACTGGTATGCTGGAGCCGCCAAAGCGTCTGGAGAAGCAGACCGGCGCCGATCAGCAGCACCAAAGAAAGGCCGATCTCGGCAATGACGAGGCCATCGCGGAAGCGGCCTGTTCGCGAACCGGCGGTGCTGCTTCGTCCGCCTTCCTTCAGCATCTCGCCGATCCGTCCCCGAGTCAGACTCATCGCGGGAGCTAGTCCGAAAACCAGAACGCTCAAAAATGACACGGCTACCGCGAACAGGAGGACTGGCGGATCGATCCCAATACTCTGCAATCTGGGAATGCGATCGGGACCAATTACGCGGATTACCCGCACCAGCCAAACGCTGAGAGCGATGCCGAGGCAAGCTCCAGCGCCTCCAAGTAAGACACCTTCGGTCAGGAGTTGCCGCAGAAGCCGCGCGCGAGTCGCGCCTAGGGCGGCCCTCACGGAATGCTCGCGCTTTCTCCCGGAAGCCTTCGAGAGCAGGGGGTTTGCAACATTCACGCACGCAATGAGAAGCACGATTCCCACCGCCCCGAGCAGGATCAGCAGAACGGGACGAACATCGCCCACAACAGAACTTAAGTAATTCGAGACGCCAGCTCCCACTCCGGCGTTTTGGCTGAACTCGCGTTGAAGCCGGCGCGCAATCGATCGCACATCGGCCTTCGCCTGCGCAATGCTTACGCCCGCCCTCCGCCGCGCAATGGCGCTAATGAAATCGTTGCCGCGGGTCGCCATACTGTCGTTGGGAGCAAAAGACATGGGCAGCCACAGCATGGCGCCCGGGTTCGGGAAGTGAAAATCGGGCGGCATCACCCCGATCACCGTGTACGCTTCGTCATTCAGGTGAACGATTTTCCCGATTGCGCCGGGCATGCCCCGAAAGCGTTCTCGCCAAAGCGCGTCGCTCAAGACAACTACGCGATTTCTGCCGAAGACCTCTTCCGATGGAGAGAATGTCCGCCCTAGTGCCGGATGGGCGCCGAGCAAATGAAACAGATTGGCCGATGCATACACGCCCGATACCCGCTCAGGCGTTCCACTGGTGAGGTTGATATCGCCCGAATAATATTCCGCAAGCGCTTTGAAAGAGCGATTGCGCGCGGCGATTGCGCGCAGGTCGGGCAATGCGCAGCCCATCTTCGGGATCCCTTGGGCGGGTTCCATGCACCATACCGAAACCAAACGATCGGATTGCCGGTAGGGAAAGGGCCGGAGCAGCACGCCATCCACCGCGCTGAAAATTGCTGTGTTCGCGCCGATGCCGAGCGCCAGGATCACTGCCGCGACGGCATAAAAGCTCTTATGCTTGTGGAATTGCCGGAATGCATACCGGAAATCGCTCTTAAGGTCTTCCAGCCAGACAAGTCCCCATATATCGCGGCAGTCTTCTTTTCTCTGCTCAACATCTCTGATGGCGCGCAGCGCGGCATGTCGCGCTTCCTCGGGCGTTTTGCCGGCGGCGATTTCTGCCTCAATCTGCCGGTCCAGGTGATAGCGCAGCTCTTCGCCGAGTTCCTGTTCGACCTTATTGCGTGAGAAGAGCGAGCGTAATCTCAGTCGAGCTATCTTGGTCAGGCGCATATTTCACGTAGTTCGCACAATCAGGGAAATCGCCGCAGACAAGCGCTCCCATTGCGCGGCTTCCTGCTCCAGAGCTTTTTTGCCGGCTCGCGTGAGCGTGTAGTATTTCGCCCGTCTGCCGTTTTCGCTTAGCGCCCATTCCGATTCGATCCAGCCGTTCTGTTCCAGTTTGTGTAGCGCCGGGTAGAGCGCGCCCTGGCCGACCTGCAGAACTTCGCGAGACATCTGCCGGATGCGCTGGGCAATGGCCCAGCCGTGCATCGGTTCGAGTGCAATGATCTTCAGAATCAGCAGGTCGACTGTGCCCTGCACCAGATCGGTCGGTTTACTCAAGCCAGCTGTCTCCTCCTCTCAGTAACTGACAATAGCATACCCCTTCAGCACAGGTACCAAGAGATCCTCTCCGCTGTGAATATCAGTTATTCGGCCCGCAGCGCTTCCAGTGGATTCACCGAGGGGGAATCTGGGGACCTGATTTATGCGGCCTCGGCGACCCCGCGATGCATAGGAGCGGAAAAGAGCTGGTCCAGGGAAGAAAGGTCGAAATCGGGAGGCAGCATTTTGGCGAGGGCGTCGCCGAGCTTCATTTCTTCACGTTGTTTGCGCAACTTGGCGGTGGCAATCTGGACCGCGTGCTTTTCGGCTTTGCGCGATTCTTCGGCTTCGGCCCGTTTTTGCGAAGCAAAGCCAATTTCGGCTAACTGCCGCGTTTTCTTGCGTTTCTGAAGCTCGGCGGAGGCGCGCTGGTAGGCACGGTCGTGCGCGGCGTGGTAACGGACGTAGCGTTCGAGGTCAGATACGACCACCGCGACGGGGATGCCACCGTTCTTCACCTGCTCGGGGGTTTTCGGCACGGGCGAAAAGCAGTGGTTCTGCATGCGCAGAGCGCGCTTGGCGAGCCAGGTATGCTCGGCCATTTTGACGACCAGTTCGATTTCGGCTTGGCCGACGGGTTGTTCGTCTTCGATGAGCTGGTTGAGGAAAGCGTCGTAGTTTTCCTGCTTCTCGACTTCTTCGAGGACGCGGAATTTGGCGCAGAGGCCGTGCTTGACGCCGTTTTGCGCGACTTTGGCCTTGGTCTCGACGGACTTGGGGCCAGTTGACTTTTCTGCGTTGCGGCGATTGGCCGCGATTTGTTTCGGAGTTGCCATGCTGTTGTCTCCAGAGGGCGTACGGTGACAGGCGAAAACGCCTGCTCCACGGTTCGAGTGTGCGGGGCGGGGGTGCGGGATGAGAGGGTGCGGGGCTGTAAGGCGCTGGATCTAAGGGCAAAAAAGATTTGAAAAAATGGGACCACTGGGAAAGGTTATCGCTTGAGGCGGCGGGACAACTTGTCCCAGATGTCTGCAACCTGAATTGTATTTTCGTTCGAGCGCTCGCGAAACTCTTCCAGGCTAAGCAAATGAATAGCTGTTGCCATGCTGCCAACGCGCGATTGACGCCATTTTCAGCCGGGAGTAGCCTTAGAGTATGGAGCCAAATGGCGAAGTCTACCGGCCTTCCAGGCTGTACCTCAGGCTGGCCTGGGCGGCATTGGCCAGTGCCGCCGTTTGCGCTCTGTTTGCACTGCGCGCCCCTTGGGCGGGCATTCCGAGCGGTCTGTGCGCCATTACCGCCGCGGGCCTTTTCTGGCTGGCGACCCGGCCGCTAATCCGCCTGGGCGATTCCGAGTTCTATATCGGCGAACGCACCATCGACTGGCGCGAAGTGCGTGAAATCAACACCAGCAGCATCGTTTCCCGCCTGGTGGTTTCTCCCCTGCTGCTGAATCTGAAGCTCACCAACCGGCGCGGCAAGACTCTCGTCTTTCCGGGCGAACCGGAGCAGATCGCTCGCCTCATGTTCCAGCTTCGCAAGAAGTCCTACCTGGCCAGCTTCGACGGCGTGCCCTTTCGCCAATATTGGGCAGGCTCGAGCGTCGAAATCGCAAAGCCCGATTCAAACGGGCCGCCGATCCATGTCGTGAGCACCGACGACGAGGAAGAAATCGAGCGCATGTATCAGAAGCTCAAGTCGGTGGGCCATATCGATTCGAAAAAATCCGATGAGGAGTGACCCGAACTCGGGCGCCCCGCCTGAATGCTGAAGTCTCTCGCCACGCTCTGGCCCTACGTGCGCCGCTATCGCGGCGGGATCGCGCTTGGCATCCTCGCATTGTTCATGAAAGATGCTCTCGCGGTCGCATTGCCGGTCGTGATCAAAGATGGCATTGATTCGCTTACGCGCGGCTTTCGCTTGGATTTTCTGCTGGAAATGGCCGCCTTGCTGGTGGGAATCGCACTGGTTAAGGGCATTTTTCAGTACTGGATGCGCGTGATCCTCATCGGCATCTCGCGCGATATGGAATACGACCTGCGCAACGATCTGTTCGCGCATCTCGCCGGGCTGTCGCAGGATTTTTACGCGACCTACCGCACCGGCGACATCATGTCACGCGCCACCAACGACCTGAACGCGGTGCGCATGATGCTCGGCCCCGGCATTATGTATTGCGCTGAAACGCTGATCATGCTGATCCTCGCGGTGGCCGTCATGGTTCACGCCGATCCGCGCCTCGCCATTATTTCACTGATCCCGGCGCCGCTGGTGTCCTTCGCCGTGATCCTGTTTGGCCGGCGCATTCACGTTCGCTTCGAGCACATCCAGAAACTCTTCTCCGATATCAGCAGCCGCGTCCAGGAAAACCTGGCAGGCGTGCGCGTGGTTCGCGCCTACGCCCAGGAGCTCTCCGAAATCGAGCAGTTCGAGCGTCTCAACAGGCAGTATGTCGGCGAAAACATCGGCTTGGCTCGTATCCAGGGAATGTTCATGCCCCTGCTGCAGGCGCTGATCGGCGTGGCCTTTCTCCTGGTGCTCTGGGAAGGCGGGCGCCAGTTGCTCGACGGCCGCATCAGCCTGGGCGAGTTCGTCATGTTCAACACCTACATGGGCATGCTCATCTGGCCCATGATCGCCATTGGCTGGGTGGTCAACCTGATGCAGCGCGGCACCGCCTCGCTCATCCGTATCAACCGCATTCTGCACGAGCGCCCTTCCATCGTGCAATTGCCCCGCGGCGCCTCGACGCCGAACCCGGACGAGGTATCGGCAGAAATTCGCCTGCGCAATGTTGGCATGAACTTTGGCGGCCGCGAGGTACTCTCCGCAATCGACCTCACGATACGCGCCGGCGAGACGGTAGCCATTGTCGGCCATACGGGCAGCGGAAAAACCACGCTGGCAAGTTTGGTGCCACGCCTGTTCGATCCGTCCACGGGCACCGTGGAATTGGGCGGCGTTGATATACGCGAGTTCGATCCCGGCGAGCTGCGCCGCCAGATCGGGTTTGTACCGCAGGAGACTTTCCTATTTAGCGCCACGCTCGGCGAAAACATTGCCTGGGGGGTATCCGAGGCCACACGCGAGGAGATCCTCTGGGCTGCCGACGTAGCCGGCCTCAAATCCGATCTCGAGGGATTTCCCGACGGGCTCGGCACCATGATCGGCGAGCGCGGCATTACCCTATCCGGCGGCCAGAAGCAGCGCGCTGCCATCGCCCGCGCCATCCTGCGCAACCCTCGCATCCTCATCCTCGACGATGCGCTTTCGAGCGTGGACACCGTGACCGAAGATAAAATCCTGAACGGTTTGACCGGAGTAATGGAAGGGCGCACGACCATCTTGATTTCGCACCGTGTCTCGACCGTGCAGAATGCGGACCGCATCATCGTGCTCAGCCATGGCCGCATCGTCGAAACCGGCACCCACGACGAATTGCAGAACCTCGGCGGCTATTATGCTGACTTGTATCGGAAACAGCTTCTGGAAGAAGAGCTGGAAGCGATCTGACCTATTTAAGCTTCGAGCAGCGTTAAGCTGAGATCGGCACAGCGCTTAAACCCCGTATCGAATGTAGCCAGTGAGTAGGAGTGCGTCTGGGCAAGCGCTGCCAGATAGGCGTCGGTCCACGCGCTTGGACCGATGCCGGGGAGCATCAAAAACCGGCACCAGGCAGCATCCACCTTTTCGTGATCGGCGGCAAAAACAACCCGCGGATCGTGATGCAACTCGGAAAAGATCTCCCAAGCGCCGGCTATCGACCTTGGATCCCCGCCCATTACATGCCGATTTGTCAGCAGCCGGAGCAGCGCCATCTGACTTACACGACAGAAGGCGACAGATGTGTCGATTGATCAGTAAACCAATCGCGCGCCGCCACGTGGTGGATATGGCCTTCAGCGGCCATTGCAAGCCAAACGTTTGCGTCAGGCAGAGAGATCGTCACCGGAGAGTAACCGATCAACATCCTGGCCCGAAACTGGTTGGATCGGCCCCGTTTCGCTCGCGGGAATCAGTGGCAAGGAAACAACGGAACGGCGCTCCTCGCTTGTTTGCCGGCTCGCCACATGGGCTTCCACAATCTGTTGAATCAGATCGGCGGCAGTGGCGCCCTCGCTTCGTGCCAGGATCTCGAGTTTTCGGAGAACCGCTTCCGGAAGCTCTACCGTGGCTTGCATACAGCTCATTGTCCCACGAATCCGGCTGATCTCATTTCCGCTCCACCGGAGCGGCAACGCCGAACTCGCTGCCCGCACGCAGCAGCGCTTCCCAGACTTCCGGCGGCAGCGGGATGCCGTTTTCGCGCCGCTCGCGCTCGATGCGCCGCTCGGGTTCGCCGGCGGCCAGCACTTCGCTAAAGCCTTCCGCCGGCTGCGACGATTTCAAATCGGCGACAAACCGGTTGATGCGCGCCTGAAATTCTTTGATGGGCATGAAGCGCTCCACTCCTATCGCCAGGAACATATGGCTGACGCCCACCGGTTTGCCGCGCTGGCGCATGGATCCGATTTCGCCGGCCATGGCGCCTCCCGCCAGAACAGCGGTCAAAATCTCGACCGCTGCGGCAAGACCGCTGCCCTTATGTCCGGCGACAGGGCCGCCAAGCGGCAGAACCGAGCCTTTCATCGCCTCGCGTGGATCGTTGGTCGGCGCCCCCGCTCGGTCCAGCGCCCAGCCGTCGGGAATCGTCTCCTCCTTGCGATCAAGCGCCGAAAAAATCTTATTAGCTGCGACCGCCGTGGTGGACATATCCAGCAGCCAAGGTCCAGGGAGGGCGATGCAAAGCGGATTGGTCCCCATGCGCGGCTCGCGCCCTTGCCACGGCGCCACCAGGCGGGAAGCGTTGCAGGCCACCATGGCGATCGCGTCGTGCGCGGCGATGCGGCCGCCCCAATAGGCAGCGGCGCCGAAATGGTTCGCATTGCGCGCGGTTACAAATCCCGTGCCATGGCTTGCGGCAAGCCGTACCGCATGCTCGCAGCACTTAGCCGCGGTCACCTGGCCGATTCCGTTCTGCGCATCGTATAAAAGGCATGCACCGCTTTCCGAAACCACGCACCCGCTGGCGGCGGCGTCTAAATCGCCTGCTCGAAGCTGAACGAGATAGGTGGGCAGCAGCCGGACGCCATGCGAATCCACGCCGCGCAGATTAGCGGCGACCAGGGATGCAGCGGTCACCTCGGCGGCATTGAAGGAAACGCCCGCCGCGCACAGCGTTTCGCGCACAAATCGGGAAAGCTCGCCGGAAGAAATCGCAGGCATTTCTTCATCATCCGCTAAGCACTTTCCGCGACCCGCAAAACGGTCAGCGTCATGTCGTCATGTTGCGGAGCGCCGGCGGCAAAGGCAACCGCGCCGTTCATGATCCGGTCGAGCGCCCCGCGAGCGCTCAAGTGATAGCAGGTTTTCACGCAGGCGATCAGCCGCTCTTCGCTCCATTCTTCGTCCTCGAGGTTCATGGATTCGGAGACGCCATCGGTGTAGAGCACCGCCAGATCGCCCGGCTCCAACTGAACCGTGCCTTGCTGAAACTCAACTTGCGGCAAGAGCCCGATGACCGGCCCGCCGGTCTCCCAGCGAAGGATTTCGCAATGCCTCAGAACCACGGGAGGATTGTGGCCTGCATTGACGTAGGTGAGGGCCCGGGTTTCCGGATCATACTCGGCATAGAAAAACGTGGCGTATCGATTAAACGAGGATGCCTCATAGAGCATTCCGTTGACTCGCTTCAGCAACTCCGGCATGTTCCGCAGAATCGGAGCCTGTCCGCGCAAAGAGGCTTGCAGGTTCGCCATCATTAGCGCGGCCCCGATGCCTTTGCCCGAAATATCGCCGAGCGCAATGCCGAATTTTCCGTCCGGCAATTCGAGGAAATCGTAGTAATCGCCACCGACTTCGCGGGCGGGCCGACACTCGGCGCAATAATCCAATCCGGGGACGGCAGGCAGCCTGCTGGGAAAGAGTTTCTGCTGCACCTCCCGGGCAATCTCCAGCTCGCGATTCAGGCGTTCCCGGTGCGCGGCTTCGGCGCTGATCTTTGTGGTCAGCCGGGATACTTCGAGCGCCAGGCTGGTCTGGCTGGCGACAGAGTTCAGCAAGCCGATGTCGGAGCCCGAGTAAGAAGCCTCCGATAATTTCTGTCCCAGGCTCATAAATCCGATCAGCTCGTCTTTGACCAGCAGCGGGAGCAGCAGTTCGGGAGCTAGTTGAGCAAGCTGTTCACGGTCTTCGGCGGTCATTGCGGGGGAGCGGTAGATCCAGCTATTCGGATCGTCGAAGTAAACGCGAACCGGGCGCTTTTCTTTCCTCAATTCCTCGGCAATGGGCGCGTTTTCGGGAACGCTCACATCCGGCAGACTGGAGTAACCGAGAGCACAGGCCGGCTGATAGGGACCGCTTCCGTTCAACAGCACGGCCATTCTTGAGACATGCAACGCCTCGGAGATGCGGCCGGTTACTGTTGCCAGCAGAGTGTCGCTTTCCACGATGGTGCGCACCCGTTCGGCGAGTTCACTCAGGATTTGTTCGGCATTGTAGGTTTCGCGAAAGAAACGACGGTCGATCACACGCGCGAAGCGATGCGAGACTCCGTTGAGCAGAAAAATGCTCCATAGGCCGGCGGCCATCACGATTACCGTCCCCGCGTAGCCCAACTTGTGCGCAGTAATCAAGAACGCAACTACGCTGAACAGCACCGCGCTGAGTACGCCCTGGAGAACAATCACGCCGCGCTTGGCGAGCGTGTATTGCAGGCTCTGGCGGATGATGAGGCGGACGTCCATGGCGCGCTGCACGACGATGGCGTAGGCGATGGTGATGGGAAACACGCAGATCAGTACATAAGATGTGCCGTAAAGCCCGGAAGGAAATAACTGCTCCACCTCGGAATGGCGAAGATGTGCAATAACTTGGAGCACCCAGACCAGCGAGGAAATCAAAGAGCCTATAAAGACAAGCTTGAGACGGCGGCGTGAATCAAGCGATCCAGCGAAACGCAATTTCCATCCCAAGCAGACAATGGAGCCGAAGATTGCCGTGTAGTACCAAATTGTAAACAGCGGCGCTACCGGTGCAAGCAGATGGTTCAGCGCAAAGACGGAAGAATAATTTTCGATCGCTCCAACCTCTACGATTACGTTCGCCACTGACAAGAATGCAAGCGGGAGAACGACGACCCACATGACCCATTTCCAGACAGTTCTTCCCGGCTTGCCCACGGAAATAGGTTCAGGGAAGTAGATGGCAAACACCAGCACCCAGATGCTCCAACTGACATCTAAACCTGAGTGATAAACTGCGCCAAGGTCCCGCGCTATTGGCCCCCAGAGCTCCGGTTGGGGGGAGAAAAACGACGTGTATCCGAGAAGGAACACGAGCAGAAGCCAGGCAAGACGGTCGCGAGGGCGAATGGCGGCAACCGAGAACCCGAGCACAATACAAAAGACCGGCATAACCAGAACGCCGATGACCGATATGAATCCGAGTGGGCTGTTCTCTGCAGAGGTAAGGACAACCGCATGCCGCGAGGTCTTGCCATGGGAGCGCACTTCGATGTGCATCATGTCGCCGGGATGCGCTTTGGCTAATTCATCTCCGAAGATGCCGGAGCCCGTCACAACGCGGCCGTTGATGTTCAGCAGAACGTCTCGCTCGTGTAACCCAGCCCGCTTCGCGTTCGGCTTCAAATAGGCGATTGTGAAGTGTGGCGCGGCTGTATCGGCCTCGAGAAAGACCGGCCACTGCGCGCGCCCCTGCCCGCCGAACCATTGCGGAAAACGGTCAACCGCAGTACGCGCCTGATAAGCCACCGCGGCCAGGAACACGACGATCAGGGCAACGTATTGCCAGACCGGCCGGTTGCGCGGGGCTCGCTCCATTTGAGACGAGTTTATCTGGTTTGGGAGGGCGGGATTCGCCCCGCGCGGGGCTTCAGCCACGCTCTCCTTGATCCGACCTGCATCGAGCACAAAAGCCGGATTCATCGTCTATGGCGCTCGGCCGGTCAGCAGGGCCGGAGCACTGAAAACGTCGCGGCAAACCAGCTCCGGCGGCGGCTGCGCCAGCGCTGGGCGAGCGACACTTGCATGCGGCCGCCCGCGTAGAGCCAGGCCGCGGTGTCGCAAAAGCTCTCGCAAACGTAGTCGCGCCACTGCTCGCGCGCAGAGCACGGCCTCGCCGGGCGCAGCCGTGCTTTGCTGATCTCGGAAGATTCCCCCAAGGCGCCCTGGGCTCGGCAGGCGAATTCGCGCTTCAGCAGCCGCGCAAATTCGGCGCGTTTGGCGTTTCCGAGGCGCGCCCAGACAAAATGGAAAATTTCGTGAACCGCAAAAAAGCGGAGTTGCGGGGGATCGTTCAGAAGGCTCGCGTCGAAGACGACTCGCCGCTGCCGGATAAAGCTGACGGCATAGACCTCGGTGCCGCGGCCCGAGGCGCGCGAAATCAGCTTGCCGCGATGCGCGGTCAAGTTACGGCGGAAAGAGGCAAAAATCGGGAGCCCGCTCAGGCGCGGCAAACGCACCGGAGCACGGCCCCATTCGCTAATGCGCAGCCGGCGGCTTGGCCAGGGTGCCCGGAACCGGAGCCGGGTGAGACCTGGTCCCGCTCCCCTCCGGATGAGCGAGCGACGGGGTGTTCGACGTGGCTGTGTTGAAAAACGCAGCATCCTTGACCTCGAGCTTGTACTGAGCATATATCTGCTGCATGATGATCTGCGCCCGCACCTTGCTGAACGGAAGCTGGCTGCGGCTGCGTACCTTGAAGATATAGAATCCGCCCCGGACCTGCACCGGTTCGGAAAGCTCGCCGGGCTGCAGGGCCGCGACCGCTGTTTTGATCGTCGCCGGCAGGTTGGGGGAATTGAGATCGATGGTTCCCAGATCGCCTCCCTTGGGAGCCGATTCCGGATTGTCGGACTCGGTCCGCGCCAGGGTCTCGAACTTGGCGCCCGTTTTGAGCTTTTTTTCGATCGCATCCACCTTGGCACGCGCCTGCTGTTCCGTGCGGGCGGTCTTTCCCGGTTGGCTCGGAGTTCCCGGAGGCGCGAAACCGATCAGAATGCCGCTCAGTTGAACCTGTACGAACTCGTTGGCGTGCTGGTTGTAATAATCCTGGGCGGCTTTGGCCCGCGGACTATTCGCCGCCGTCAGTTGCTGCAAATAAGCCTGCGCCAGGAGCCGCTCGCGGGTGAACGCAATGTCCTCTTTCCAGGGCGATTGGTTCTGCAAGTTCGCCTCCTCAGCCTTGCTGGAAAAGTGGTGGAGGATGTAGATCTGGTCCAAAACGCGCGCCAGGTTGCCCGCGCGCTGCCGCTGGCTGGCGGGAAGTTGGTCCAGCAGGTCGGCCGCCTCCTTTGCCGTAACCGGATGTCCATCCACGGTGGCCACGACCCGCGTCGGTTCCTGCTGCGCCACTTTTTCGGGACCCTGCGCTTGGGAACTGCCAGGGGCGGCAGGAGCCGGTTTCTGCGCCGCCAGCAGCGATGCACCGGAAAAGGCCAAAAGCACAAAGATACTACTACGTTTCATTCAGGATTCTCTAAATCTAGCACGGCGCGGGTCTGGCTGCACGGTTTACCACTCGACTTTAGCCCGCTTCAGCCCTGAACCGCCGTGGGTTTCCTTCCCGCTGCTCACCAGGATATTATTGATCACCTCCCGCGCGCCCGCTGCTTTGGCCATCCGGGTGGCCGCCCCTTTATGCTGCGCCACGTGGGCAACCCCCTCCCAGGTCACCACCCCGTTCTGCACCCGAAAGCGGAAACCATCCTTTCCGATCTTCGACTTGGCGAGTTTCGCGCGCAGCGCGGACTCAATCTGTGCGTCGGTCGCCGGAGCCTTCAGTCGCGTCTTCGGCGAGGAGTGATCCCGGCGGCTGCCCGCAACCGCAATATGGTTGACCACCGCTCTGGCGCCGGCCGATTTGGCCATCCGCGTGGCCGCTCCCTTATGCTGGGGCACGTGCGTGAGTCCTTCCCAGGTCACTACACCGCCTTGGACCTGAAAACGAAAACCATCCTTGGCTTCTTTTGACTTGGCGAGTTTCGCGTGCAGAGCTGCCGCGATCTGCGCATCGCTCCTCGATGGCGGATGGGTGGCGGAAGCCAGGGCGGCCTGCAAAAACAGTCCAGCCGTCAACGCGGAAACCGGCAAAAGTCTGGCGAAGAAAAAGCGCATTCGTTCTCCTTTTGAGATTCTGGAAAGGAGTGGAGAACCGGCGCCAAACTTAGCATTCGAACCCGCGACAATGAAACGAGGAGATTGGATGCAGATCACAGCCGAGCTGCCGGAAGATATCGCCCTGAGTTTGGGTCCCGATCAGCCGGAACTCTCCCGAGCTGCGCTCGAGGCCCTCGCCGCCGAGGGGTTCGGTCCGGGAAGCTCTCGCCCGCTCAAGTTCGCCGTTTACTCGGGTTCGGTACGCGGATGCAAGTTGACGAATTTCTAAAGGCGCGCTCTGTGTTCCTGCCTTTGACCGTCGACGATGTAGAGCGAGACGCCGACACGAGCCGCCGTTTCCGCGAACAATGCCCGTAGTCGCCGACACCTCGCCGCAGAACTATCTGATTCTCATCGTTTTCCTCTAAACGCACCCTGCTTTAATCCCTCGGTTTCAAGTTCGCGTCGAAAAACGCCGTCATGGCCCGGTACAGAGGTTTTCTTAGCGGCCCGAACACGCCGTGCGTCTTTTCGGGATAGAGCAGCAGGCAATAGGGCTTGTCCGCCTTCTCGAGCGCATCTGCCATCTGCATGGTGTTCTGAAACAGCACGTTGTCGTCTTCGAAATTGTGTACGATCAGCAGCTTGCCCTGAAGTTTCGCCGCCATTCTTACGTTCGAGCTTTCTTCATAACCCTTCACGTTTCTGCCCGGCAGCCCCATATAGCGCTCGGTGTAAATGGTGTCGTAATTGTGCCAATCGGTTACGGGCGCGCCTGCCACGCCCACTTTGAATAGATCCGGAGCGAGCAGCATGCAGCGAATCGTCATATATCCGCCGTAGCTCCAGCCGGTAATGCCGATGCGTTTGGGATCGACAAATCCCATGGAAATCAACTGCTCCACTCCCAGCCGCTGATCCGCCACTTCTTGTTTTCCGAGGTCGTGATAGACCACGGCTTCAAATGCATGACCGCGTCCGTAGGTGCCGCGATTGTCGAGTTGCCAGACAACGTATCCGTGATGCGCCAGCACCTGGTCCCAATCGATGCCATGCCATTGGTTACGAATCGTCTGGAATCCCGGACCGCCATAGACATACACGATAGCCGGATATTTCAGGCCCTTGCGAAATCCCGCCGGCTTGATTAATTGCCCGTAGAGCACGGTGCCATCCTGCGTTTTCACCTTTACGATTTCCGTGGGTAAAATGTCATAGGTTTCGAGCTGTTTTTTGTCCGGCGGCTGCAACACAGCCAGTTCGCCGCCTGATGCGCTACTGAGGATCGTTTCGGGTGGATGCTTCAGATTTGAATAAGTATCGAGATAGTAACTGCTGCTCTTGTTCGCATGAATCGCATGTGTATAACCCGCCGCTGTCAGCAGCGTGCGTGCGCCGCCATCAAAACCGACGCGATACAGTTGCGTTTCGAGCGGACTTTGTTCGCTCGACGTGAAGTAAATCTCGCGATGCGGCTCGTCTACCGCGGCGATTGATCTCACTTCCCAATTTCCGCTGGTAAGTTGGCCGAGAAGCTTCCCGTTGTCGCTATATCTGTAGAGATGCCGGAAGCCGCTGCGCTCGCTGGTCCACAAAAACTCCGGCTGCGACTTCAGGAAGTACAGGTTGTTCGTTACATTAATCCACGTTTTCGACTGTTCGTGAATCACTCTACGCACAGCGCCGGTCGCCGGATTACAAAAGAGCAGATCGAGCCGGTTCTGCACCCGATCCAATCGCTCCAGCGCGACCGCGGAGGAATCCGGAAGCCACTTCACACGCGCCAGCAGAACGTCCGGGCTGTTGCCCGCTTTCGCCCAAACCGTATTGCCCCCCTCGGCGGAAACGATGCCCAGTCTCACCAGAGCATTTGGCGTGCCTGCCTGCGGGTAGCGCTCCGGCTCGCTGATGGCGCGCCTGCCAAGCAGGTCCGCGTGCGGGTACTCGAATTCATCGCCGACATTGAATTGCAGATAGGCGATCTTCTTTGAATCCGGAGACCACCACATCGCGGTCGGAAGATCCAGCTCTTCCGGATAGACCCAATCGAGCTTCCCGTTGAGCAGCGTCGGGGTGCCGTCGGAAGTAAGCTGCCGCGTTTTATGCGTCGCCAGATCGAGCACATAAAGGTTCGACTTCGTGCGATAGAGCACCAGCTTGCCATCGGGCGAGAGCTTTGCTTCGCTGGCATGAGCCACCGCCTTCAGGCGCTTGAATTTTCCGTTCGGGTGGACAATAAACAGCGCATCATTGATCCAGGCAAGCAGGTCCTTGTTGTTCGGAAACCACTGATAGACTTTCGGCGCAACGTCGCGGTCCTGCCAGATGTGCTGTCTCGGTTTCGGCGGTTTCTTCGCGGCGTTCCGAAGTGCGTCTATTTGGAACCAGACGCGCGAGCTTCGCGATGACACATCGTAAAGGTGCATCGTTCCCTCTTCGAGATAAGCGAACGCTTTCCCGTCCGGTCTCCAGATCGGAGAAATGGGCTCGAAACGCCGCTGCGCCAGCATGGCGTCGATGGTGACCGGCTTCTTTGCGGCGTTTTGACCGGTGGCAGCGGTTCCCGTGCACAGAGCCGCAATCAAGAGGACAAGCGAGACATTCAAACGCACAAAGTCAGTGTGCCAGAACAGGTTTGGCATGCTCAGCTTCTACACTGAACGGGGATGGTCCTGCTTCTTCTGGTTGCGGCGGCTTTTGCGGCCGGAGTTCTTAACTCGATCGCAGGTGGAGGAAGCTTTCTGACCTTTCCTGCGCTGGTGTTTGCCGGCGTGCCTCCCGTTATGGCCAACGCCTCCAGCGCCGTTGCTCTCGTCCCAGGCGCGGCTGCGAGCGCCTTCTCGTATCGGGAGGACATCGGCCAAGCGGAAGAAAAGCGGCTGAAACTCTGGTTTCTGGTGAGTCTTGCGGGAGGCGCGGCCGGCGCGCTTTTGCTGCTGAACACCTCGGATCGCATGTTCCTTCGGGTCGTCCCGTGGCTGCTGTTATTCGCCACACTGCTGTTTGCCTTCGGCAAGCAGGTGAGTGCCGCACTGCGCGGCAGATTTCGTTCCAACCAGGCGGTATTGCTTGCGCTGTTGTTCCCCATTACCGTTTACGGCGGTTACTTCGGCGGCGGCATGGGGATTATGATGCTCGCCGCCTTCGGCCTGTATGGGTTGAAGGACATCCACGCCATGAACGGCATCAAGGCAATCATGGCCGCCTCCCTGAAGCTGGTCGCCGCATTGATCTTCATCGGCATGCATCGTGTGGACTGGCGTCCCACGCTGTTTATGATGGCGGCGGCGATCGCCGGCGGCTATGTCGGCCCGATCTTCGCCCGCCGGCTGCGCCCGGTGGTCATCCGCGGCATCGTGATCGCCGCCGGCGTACTGATGACTGTCTGGTTTTTCCACACCGCGCCGAAGTGAACGGCCTACCGCGGATACGGATGTCCACGCAGCGTGGTCAGTGCGCGGTAAATCTGCTCCGCCAGCAGGGCGCGGGCCAGCTCGTGCGGAAAGGTCAGCGGGGAGAGCGAAAGCAGCATTCCGGCGCGCGGCTTCCACTCCGGCGGCAAGCCATCGTGCCCCCCCACCAGAAACACCAATTCGCGCGCCTCCGTTTCCGCCCGCTCGATCAAAGCCGTAAAGCCTGCCGAATCGAGAACGCGTCCCTGCGGATCCAGGAAAATCTTTTGCGCTGCCGGATGCCTGACAAACAGATCGAACCGGTGCGGCAGAATTTCGCGCATTTGGCAATCCGCATAGCGGCTGCTGCGCTTCACAAACTCCGCCGCAATCGCGTTGGCATGCTGGTCGCGTTGCTTACCGAGGTAATACAGGAAAATTTTCAAGCTCGCCGGCCCGGCTCCAATAAGTTTCGAATAACCCCGACATGGCTTCGGCGAATCCCTCATGTTCGAAGACCACCGCGGTCCAGGAAGGCTTGGTCAGAACCGGATCGAGCAGCGCCACCAAGCCGCAGCGGCGGTCGAACAGCGCGAGCTTCAGCGGCAGCCGGCCGATGAAGCGGATCTCCACGCCGGCAGCGCGATGATCTTCGATGCGGGTACGGGGCAGGTCATCGCCGGCGCCCGTTTCGAGCAAGAGGCGGCAGAAGACGCCGCGCGCCGCCGCTTCGGTGACCAGCCGCTCGGCCAGAGGATCTACGGCGAAGGGCGGCCGGGAGAATTCGGCGTAATCGCGAGTGGCGCCGGCCAGCATGCGGCGATAGTGCGCTCCGGTCTGCACCGGATCGTTCACCAGGCTGAGGAAATGCAGCGCGCCGTGCCCGTTTTGCCCTTGCTCATAGGAGGCGCGCAATTCGGGAAGCAGCGTCATCGCAAGCCGCTGCTGCTCGCCCAGTTCGTTTTCGAGCACCCGGCTGCGCCGCTCGAAAAAGGCCGGCAGAGCAAGGTTCGGATCCACCGCGGAAAACAGCTTGGTCTTCTGCTGCATCACCTGCGCGAAGCCTTTTTCGATCAAGCTGTCGAGGACTTCGTAGATTTTCTGCCGCGGCACATGCGCGCGCGCAGCCAGCTCCAGCGCCTTGAAACGCGGATGCCCCAGCAACACGACATAGGACCGCGATTCATACGCGTTCAAACCGGCCTGCTGCAGCCGACGCCAGGCGATCCGATATTCCGGCAAGGGCGATTCTCTGTCGTTCACGAATGAGAACAATATCATATTTCACACCTGCTGATGGTGCAGAATCAGAATCACAAGAAGCGCCGTGGAAGCACGCGACAGAACCCCGACCATAGGGCGGGGTCGAGGCCAACTCCTCTCGCTGACGCTCAGGGTTCCGCTTTTAGCGGCGCCTGATTCCTCCGCTGCTAGACTTGTGGTCAGAAAACGAACGCGGAAAGTCTCATGCCTCATCTCGACTTACCTCGGACGATCGGTGCGCTCCGTACCAGCCGTTATTTCGATCAACTCCAGCCCGATCGAACCCTCAAAGAAGAACTGAGAACCAATCTCATCTGTAAATTGAACCGACGGGAGACGCTATTTCCCGGAATCATGGGATTCGACGACACAGTGATTCCGCAGGCGGTCAACGCCATTCTGTCGCGGCACAATTTCATCCTGCTCGGACTGCGTGGCCAGGCGAAAACGCGGCTGGCGCGATTGCTGACGCGATTGCTCGACGCCCATTCGCCCTACATCGCCGGCTGCGAAATCCGCGATCACCCGCTGCGGCCGATTTGTAAGCAATGCCGCGACCGGGTGGAGAAGATGGGCGACGAGACCCCCGTCGCCTGGGCCACTCCCGAAGAGCGCTATGTAGAAAAACTCGCGACGCCGGATGTGACCATCGCGGACATGATCGGCGATATCGATCCCATCAAAGCTGCGCGCACCGGCGAAGCGATTTCGAGCGAGCTTACCATCCATTACGGTTTACTGCCGCGCGCCAATCGCGGTCTCTTCGTCGTCAACGAGCTTCCCGATCTGGCCGGCAAAGTGCAGGTCGGGTTGTTCAACATCATGCAGGAAGGCGACGTGCAGATCAAAGGCTATCCGGTCCGCCTGCCGCTCGACATCATGCTGGTGTTTACCGCCAACCCGGAAGATTATACGGCGCGCGGGAAAATCATTACCCCTCTCAAAGACCGCATCGGAAGCGAGATCCGCACGCACTATCCGCTGACAATCCCGCATGGCATCGCCATTACAAAGCAGGAAGCCTGGACGCGGCGGCGTTCCCCGGTGGAAGTGGAGATCCCGCCGTTTGTTCATGAGGTGGTCGAGCAGGTGGCGTTTCTCGCGCGGGAAGACAAACGCATCGACAAACGGTCAGGAGTTTCCCAGCGGCTGCCCATCAGCGCGCTTGAAAACGCGGTATCCAATGCGGAACGGCGGGCGCTGCGCGCGGGCGAGACCTCGGCGGTGCCGCGCATCGTGGATCTCTATGCCGCGCTTCCCTCCATCACGGGCAAGCTGGAACTCGAATACGAAGGCGAACTCAAAGGCGGCGAAACGGTGGCGCGCGAGCTGATTCGCAGCGCCGTCGCCAAAACCTACACGTCGTATTTCGACGGTGTCAATCTGCGCCCGGTGGTGCAGTGGTTCGAACTCGGCGGATCGCTGCGGCTCGACGAGAACATGCCGTCAAATGAGGTGGTGCAGCAACTGAGCCGCATTCAGGATCTGCTGGCATCCACCGGCAAGCTTGGGTTATCAGCAAACGAGAACGATGCCATGCTCGCTTCGGCCGGCGAGTTCATTCTAGAAGGCCTCTACGCGCACAAACGGATCAGCCGCAACGAGGGCCTGGAATTCGTCGCCGCCGAACACGTTTCGCGTGAAGACCGCGTACGGGAAGAGCGCGACGATGTACGCAGGAGCTACGAGCCGCGCCGCGGGTCGGGCGGCGGCCGGCGCAATTTGAATTGATTGCCCAACCTGAGCCGGGAGCGTGAGCGACCATGAAGTGGATCTCCTATTCCAAATTCTCCGAAGAAGACCTCGGCATCGAGATGGAAGATCTGCTTCGCGCTCTGGCGGATTACTTTCTTCAGAGCGGATTTAACGACCCGTATCTCCAATTTTCCGAGATGAACGAGCATACGCTCGATCAACTTAAACAGGCGATCGAGCGCGCGCTCGAAAGCGGCGATCTGTTCGACTCCGACAAGCTGGAGCAGATGCGGCAACGCTTGCAGGCAATGTCGCAGCAGCAACGTGAGCAGCTCATCGATAATCTGGTCGAAAAGCTCGAACAGGCGGGATACATCAATATGGACGGGGAGCCCACCGACTCTCCAGCGATGCCTGGCGCTCAGGGCGGCGCCGAAAGCCAGACACGATTCGAGGTAACCGACAAAGCGATCGACTTCCTGGGCTTCAAAACCTTGAAAGACTTACTCGGCTCGCTGGGGAAATCGAGCTTCGGAGCGCATGACACGCGCGATCTGGCCACCGGAGTCGAAGCGAGCGGCGCCGCGAAACAATACGAATTCGGCGATACGCTCAATCTGGACATTAGCGCGACGCTATTCTCCGCCATCTCTCGCGAGGGTTTGAGCTTGCCGCTGAACCTCGAATATTCCGATTTGTATGTCCATCAATCGGAGTACCAAAGCTCCTGCGCAACCGTGCTGATGCTCGATTGCAGCCACAGCATGATCCTTTACGGCGAGGACCGCTTTACGCCGGCGAAACGAGTGGCGCTCGCGCTCTCGCATCTCATTCGCACGCAATATCCCGGCGATTCGCTGCGCTGCGTCCTCTTTCACGATTCGGCCGAGGAGCTGCGCGTCTCTGAGTTGGCGCGCGTCCAGGTAGGCCCGTATTACACCAACACCCGCGACGGCTTGATCCTGGCGCAGAAGCTTTTAAGCCAGGAGCGAAAAGACATGAAGCAGATCGTCATGATTACAGACGGCAAACCTTCCGCTCTGACGCTCGAAGACGGGCGCATTTATAAGAACGCTTTTGGCCTCGATCCGCTGGTAATCAGCCAGACGCTCGAAGAAGTGGCGCGCTGCAAGAAACGCGGCATACTCATCAACACGTTTATGCTGGCGAGCGATTTCGGGCTGGTGCAGTTCGTGCAGAAAGTAACTCAGATGTGCCGCGGCAAAGCTTATTTCACCACGCCATACACGCTGGGGAATTACTTACTGATGGACTACATGAACCGCAAGACGCGGACGGTGCATTAGCGGCAAACCCCTGCCGGAAGCGTGAGCGACCCAGCTAGGGGCGCTAACACTTCCGGCTCGGATTTGGCGTTTGTTAGTTCCGGTGGAACTTGATCTTCTTGGCTGCGAACGCCAAGCCGATCAAACCGGCAGCAAGCAAACCGTAGCTGGAAGGCTCCGGAACGGAGCTGGTTGTCGGAGGCGGGACAATGACGCTGCCATTACGAACCTGGAAATCGTACCGGCCCAGCACGTCAGAACCAAGGTCGTGACCTGTGAGGCTGTCCGGGCCACCATCGATTAATGCGCCATTTACCAGCGAACCCGCAAGCTGGTAATAAACATTATTGCTGCCGCTCAGTCCGTTCGAATAACCCACAGCGGCCGATGTACCGCCCAGTCCATCCGTACCGTCGCTGGCATCGCCAGTTTCCCATTGGACTTGGTCATAGTTGAATTCGATGTCGAAATTACCTGCTCCGGTATCGGACCGGTCGGTCAGAATCATTTGAAACGTATTTGTCTTATCCATGCCGTAAGCGTAATAGCCTACGTTCGGCCAATCGACGACAAATGCGTCGTGCCCGTCATAGGTGGCGTTGCCATAGGTGGTGAGCCCGCTGCCTGTGCCGCGGGTATCCACATCGGCAAAATATGCCGCGATGATCGGAAAACCGACGCCAGTTGCCAACCCATTGGGTGTGTATTGACCGAGAGCGGCATTGGCCCCAAACGTAAGATTGCCGTTATTGTTCACCCATGTTTGGGTAAAATTTTGCCCAAAAAAATTGATGCCCGAAGCACCGCCGATGTTCAAATCGATAGCAGTGCTGCTCGAGTCATCGTCGTTGGCAGGCAAACTCCCTTGATTGGTGAGTGTAAGATTCACGACCGCTCCCGCATACAGCGGGGCTGCGAGCAGGGCGAGCGCGGCAACGCTCATCACTGCGTATTTAGGTACAAATGTGTGTTTCATCTTTAAGACGAACTCCTCCTCAATCGCTTACGCGAGAACCGCGCCGATTCCCTCTCAAAACGCAGTACTGTAACCGGAAAACTCTAGCGCGTGCGATTTTTCTGAAATGTTATTGATTAATCTGGGTCTAAGGCGCGGAAGGATGTATGTGCCGGCGGCACCCGGCAATTAGAATGGGGAGTTGCTTCGCGGATTGAAGGTCGTGCGGATCGGCGAAAGCTCGGGGAGAGAGATTGAGCGCAAGTTTCCGCGCAGTTTGAAACTCATCCAAAGCATGCTGCCAATCTGAGCGCGCGCGATACACCAATCCGATGCCGCGGTGATCGAGCGCAAGGCGAAAGATTTGATCCGGATCGTGCGGATGCTCGGTGTGCAGAAATGTGCCGATTTTCAGCGCTTGGCGTGCGAGCCGCCAGGCGGCGCCGAGATCGCCAGCGTTCAGCCGGATGCCGGCATTCACGCGCAGAGCGTCTTCCAGGCTCGATTGCGCGCGGCTGTCGCGCGGATTATTAACGGCAATTCGTCTGCGCAGCGCAACCGTGCGATCTAACGTTTGCAGAGCCTGCTTCCGCCGGCCCAGCCTGTCCTGGCACTCTCCGACTTCAATCAGGTCGAGGGAGAGATCCGTCTGGGCAGCCTGATTATCGGCGTCGGCAGCCATTCTGGACGCATCGAGTACGGCCGCTTTTTTGTCATAGATCATCGAATTAGTGCAATCGTCGAGCGCGTAATAAGTGCCGGCGAGACGCTTTTCGACGAGCGTGAGATTTTCTTGCGCTTTATCCGAATTCGATTCGGCTTTCGCGATCCGCGCGAAGCTGGTAAGCGCGGCGTGCCATGCGGCTATGGCGTCCCGATAGCGGCGCTGCTCCGACTTGGCAAGGGCCAGATCGTATTGCGCCCGCGCCAGGTCATACAACCCGCTCAAGCCGGAACTCTTGTGGGCGACGTCTTGAAACAGCGCGACGGCCTCCGCTCTCCTGGCCAGGATGGGAGTGGGCTGGTCCTCCGGGAGCACATCGGCAAGGTCTTCGTCAACGTTGGCCAGCCAGCTCTCGACATCGGTGCGAGTGGGATTGCGCCGCAGTTCGAGCAGCAATTGTCGCGCTTTCGTGTAGCTGGCCAGAGCGCCACGGCGGTCCCCCAGGTTGGGCCGCCCGGGATGCCCCTGCGCGTCGCCAACCTTCTCATAACTTTTTGCCAGCTCGAACATCAGGCCCGGATCGTTGCCGCGGTCCTTGGCGAGCGCGTTCAGATAGTGAAGCGCGCGGGCGACCAGCAGCCGTTCGGCCGGAGTCGACCCCGGAAGACCCGCGATGGCGTCGTGAATTTCGAAGACCACCGAATGCGCGAGTCCGCGGATCTGCAGGAAACGCAGCTCGGCTTCCTGCTTCGCGCGCCAGGTCATCGCGCCCGAAATCGCCAGCGCCACAATCACAGCCGCGGCTGCGCCGAGCGCCCAACGATGCCGTCTGGCGAATTTGTGAACGCGGTATCCAAGCGAATCTCCGGCCGCTCGCACGGGATAGCCGCGGAGGAATCGCCGGATATCCTCGCTGAAGGCGTCGACAGTGACGTAGCGCCGTTCGGGCTCCTTGCGAAGCGCACAGAATACGATGTTTTCCAGATCGGCTGGAACCCTCACTCCTGTGCCGCGCATGGGCTTCGGAGGCGCTTCCAGCACGGCGATGGCCGCTCCAATGGGTCCGGCGCAAGGGCCGTAGGGGTGCCTTGCAGTCAGCAGTTCATACAGCAAAACGCCGAGCGAATAGACGTCAGTAGCGACGGTAAGCGGCTCGCCCTTGACCTGCTCCGGGCTAGCGTGGGACGGAGTGAGGAGCAACGTCCCCATCGTGTGCTCGGAGGACGGCGATCCATCCTCCAGAATTTTGGCCAGGCCGAAATCGAGCAGCTTGGGAATTCCATCCGCCCCGATCAGGACATTTTGTGGTTTCAAATCCCGATGAATGATCAGCTTTCGATGCGCGTAGGCGACCGCGGAACAGACGGACAGAAACAGCTCCAGCTTTTGCCGCAAAGTAAGTGCATTGAGCGCGCAATATTCCTCTAGCGGAAGGCCTTCGACGAACTCCATGGCGAAATAGGGCTGGCCCGCCGCCGTAGTTCCGCCTTCGAAAAGGCGTGCGATGTTGGGGTGCTCCAATTGCGCCAGGATCTGCCGTTCGCGCCGGAAAAGTTTAGCGAATTCTTCCTCGCGCACGCCGCTCTGGATCAGCTTGATGGCAACCGCGCGCTGGAACTCTCCGTCGTCCCGCTCGGCCAGATAGACGACGCCCATTCCGCCGCGGCCGATTTCGCGGATGACACGATACGGTCCTAACCGCTCGGGCAGAGGATGGGCGGTCTCCTCTTGAAAAGCGATTTCCGTCAACCCATCTGCGGGTAGCAGCACTTGGGCGCTGCCGCTGTAGCGGAGATACTGCTCTACTTCCTGGCGCAAGCCGGCGTCGCCGCCGCAGGCGCCGGGAAGAAAGGCCTCGCGCTCGGCTTCCGGAATTTCGAGCGCCTGCTCAAGAATCTGCTTCACCTCGGGCCAGCGCTCGCGATTCATGCCTGGGTCTCCTGCAAGCGGCGCATCAGCCAAAGGCGAGCCGTGGCCCATTCCCGGTTCACGGTGGCGGGCGACACTTCCAAAACCTCGGCAACTTCTTCAGCGGTCAGGCCGCCGAAAAAGCGCAGCTCGATAATGCGTGCCTGGCGACGGTCCCAATCGCCCAGCGTGGTAAGCGCGTTGTCGATATCGATGAAATCCACCTGTGCGGCCTGCGTGAGGCCGACGCTATCGGTCAGGCTGACGCGTTTGGCGCCGGCGCCGCGCTTCTGCGCCCGGCGCTGCCCGGCATGGTCCAGCAAGACGCGCCTCATAGTCTGGGCCGCGATGGCCAGGAATTGCGCTCGGTTGCGCCAATCGATTTCCTTTTGGCCGCGCAGGCGCAGATAGGCCTCGTGCACGAGCGCGGTAGGCTGGAGCGTGTGATCGGACCGCTCCCGCCGTAAATAGGCGCGCGCCAGGTCGCGCAGTTCCGCGTATAGACGCGGCAATTCCTCATCGAGCAAACTGCCCGCCAGGTCCTGGTTTTGTTCCTCCACTCTCCTTACTAGAAGCTTATATCGGTTTCAGCCGCGCGGTAGGACAGACTATCGTTTTTTGTGCTGTGTCAGGTTCTGAACGTAGGGCAGACGACAAAGGGCGATCGTCTGCCCCACCGTAGTCAACGGAGTCCCTTACACGTGTTCCGGGACGGTGAACGGGGCTCGGTAGGTGCCCTTTAACAGTTTTTCGGCTTCCGGATCGTTGATGACTTTTTCGGTTTCCGGGTCGAAGTTGATCGTGCGGCCCAGGCGGTATGACGCATTCGCCAGATGCACCAGGATCACGGAGCGGTTCCCTTCTTCAATCGGAGCGTGCAGGTCCTGCGCGCGGCGGCTGCGCACGCAATCGATGAAATTAACGAAGTGCGCAATACCGGGCCCCCCTTTATCCTGGGGACCCGGCTCATCGTGCGGGCCGAGGAACGACCGATAGGAATCGTAACCGGAGATTGCGAGATAGCCTTTGCGACCATAGAACAAATTGCCGATGGTCGAAGGCATTCCACCCATCGGGCCCAGGTGATGTTTCTTCGGCTTCGGGTCCACCTTAGCCGTTTGATGCACGCCGGCAGGAGGCACGCCGCCGCCCATAAAATCATGAGTCCCGATGCCCGCTTCGTGATTCGTGATCCAGCCGCGGACTTCGAAGTTCATCATCCTGGTCGATCCGTCGGGCATCTTGAATTCCCAGGCGGAGGTCAGGGCGTTTGGAGTCTGCTGATCGTCGTGGAAGAGGTAATGCCCGCCCAAGGCAGTTACTTTCGTGGGCAAAGCAACTCCCAAGCCCCAGCGCGCCAGATCGACTTGGTGGACGCCTTGGTTGGCGAGATCGCCTTCCCCGTAATCCCAGAACCAATGCCAGTTGTAGTGGAACCGGTTGCGGGTAAAGTGATGCCAGGGTGCCGGGCCAGTCCACAGGTCGTAATGCACACCCGCGGGGACTGGGCTCGGTGGCATATGGCCGATCGTGTTGCGCCACTTGTAGCAAAGCCCGCGCGACATATACATATCGGCCAGCAGCCCCGAGCGCATCTTATCCATGGCCTGGCGGATGGCGGGGCTCGAACGGCACTGGGTGCCGTGCTGGCAGATGATCTTGTATTTATGCACCGCCTTCACCAATTGCTGGCCTTCCCACATGGTGTGCGAACAGGGCTTTTCAATATAGACGTCTTTGCCCCGCTGCGCTGCCCAGATGCCCATGAGCGAATGCCAATGGGTGGGCGTGGCGATGGAAACCGCATCGATACTCTTGTCGTCGAGCAGTTTGCGCACGTCTATATAGGTCTTCGGCTTGGGACCGCCGAGTTTCTCGGTGTCGGCGAGGCGCTTTCTGAGCACGTTTTCATCGACATCGCACAGCGTGGTGAGTTCGACGCCAGGAATGCTGTGATAGGCGCGTATATGGCTCCAGCCGCGTCCGCGAAGGCCGATCACGGCGACGCGAATGCGATCATTGGCGCCCAACACCTTCTTTGCCGATGCGGCGGTTGCCAGAGCGGCGGCGCCGGTGGTTAGGAACGTGCGCCGCGCGGGACTATCGGGAACTTCCGACATGATAATTCTCCTTTAGACTTTCTTTAAGACGGCAACCAGCCCGTCCATCGACTCTTCGCTCGATGTGTACGGGTCGCGTTGCGCGTTGCGGTAATGGGTTTCGAGCGACATCGTATGCGAATAGCCGATCTTCTTCAAGGCGCGGAACTGGCCCACAAAATCGATTTTGCCTTTTCCGATCGGCATCCATTTCTTGCCCTCGGCGTCCTTCAAATGCATGTGCCCGATGCGGCTGTGATCGAGCTGGTCCCAGGCTTTGGGATACGGCTGCTCGCCGGCCATAAAGCAGTTGCCCGGGTCCCAGTTGTGCATCAGCCGCCGGTCCGAAATGGCGCGGAATAAGCGGGCGGTTTCGCTTCCGGTGGCGACGTTGCAATCGAACTCGTTCTCAACCAGCAGCGTGACATCATGCTGTTTGGCAACTTTGACCGCCTGATTCAGGTTGTCCACGATTCGATCGAAAATGGCGTTGGGATCTGCCACGCGTCTAAACGTAAACACGCGAACGCGGTCCGTGCCCAGTGTGTGAGCCGCCTCCGCCGCGCGCTTCAGATCTTCCATCTGCCGCTTGTATTCGCCCTCGGCGGCGTTGGGATTGTGCTTGTGTTTACCCAGCGGATGCGTGCCCGGGAGAGTGATTTTGTAGATCCCGGTGTCGAGCACCGAGAGCTTCACGTTGGCATCATCCAACTGACGCTTGATCTGGCGCAATTGCGCCGGAGTGGCGCCGCGATAGACGTATCGCCTCGTGGCGCCGAGCTTGACATCGCGAATTTCCACCCAGCGCAGCCCGTATTTTGGAACGAAGCTGCCGAGGACCCGGGGCAGATCCATCGAAACTTCGTCGGTGATCACACCGAGCTTCCAGGGATAGTCGAATTGACCGGCGGTTCGACTTTCAGACTTCAGCGCTAAAGCGGCTGCCGCGCCAAGCAGGTTGAATTGTCGTCGAGTGATTGTCAAGTCTCTTTTATATCGCAAATGGGGCAGGGGCGAAGCAGGTACGGCAGGCCCAAAGCCTGCTCTACCTACGAATGCCCTTCGTGCCCTGCCGTCGGCGCAACGTTTGTGGTTTCAGCGCCGAATTCTTTGTCGGCATCGGCGTCGCGGCCTATCAACCGCAGCGCCGCCGATGTGACATGCTCAGCGGTCAGGCCGAAGTTGCGCATAATTTCGTCGCCGGGCGCCGACGCCCCATAATGATCGATGCCGATAACGATGCCGTTGTCGCCAGTCCAGCGCTCCCAGCCAAAGGTGGCGCCGGCTTCGACGGCCACGCGCCTCGTAGCCGCCTTGGGAAGGATGCTCTCGCGATAGGCGGGGTTCTGGGCCTCAAATAGATTCCAGCCCGGCATGCTCACGACACGCGCCTGGACGCCATAGCCCTTCAGCTTCTCCCGAGCTTTCATGCATAGAGAGACCTCCGAGCCGCTTCCGATCAGAATCACGTCGGGCTTGCCGCCATCAGCTTCGGCCAGGATGTAGGCGCCTTTCGAAACATCTATATTTTTCGCGTTGCTGCGTTCGAGATGCGGCACATGCTGCCTCGTGAGGGCAAACAGCGTCGGGCCTTCGTGCTCGATCGCCGCCGCCCAGCATTCGGCGGTTTCGGTCGCGTCGGCCGGCCGCATCACATTCAAACCGGGAATGGCGCGGAGCCCGGCAAGATGCTCGACCGGCTCGTGAGTGGGTCCATCTTCGCCGACGCCCACGCTATCGTGTGTAAACACGTAAAACGCTTTGAGTTTGCTCAGCGCGCCCAGCCGGATCGCCGGCTTCATGTAATCGGAAAAAACGAGAAACGTGGCACTGTAAGGCAGAATGCCGCCGTGGGCAGCCATGCCGTTGACCGCAGCGCCCATGGCATGTTCGCGCACACCAAAAGCGACATTGCGGCCGGCGTAATCCCAATCGCCTCCGACCGCGCCCTGCGTATCGGCAAACTTCTCGCTCGTCGGCTGGAAATCGCCCATGCTTTTCAATGCCGTATTGGTCGAAGGATTCAGATCCGCCGAGCCGCCCATAATATTCGGAATATGTTTGGCGAGCGCGTTGAGCGCCTGCCCGCCCGCGGCGCGCGTGGCGAGCGGCTTGTCTTCCGGTTTCCATTTCGGCAGATCGGCCTTCCAATCCTGCGGGAGCTTTCCGCTCATGATGTTCTCGAACTCCGCGGCTTCCTTAGGAAACTCCTTGCGGTAGGCATCGAACCGCTTCCGCCACCGCTGCTCGAGGTCGGCGCCCCGGTCCGCAGCTTGGCGGAAGAACTTCAGCGCATCGTCGGGGATATAAAACTTGTCCATAGTCGCCCAACCAAGATGCTTTTTCGCATCTTTCAGCTCGTCTTCGCCGAGCGGGCTGCCGTGCGACTCGAAAGTGTCCTGTTTCTTCGGCGCTCCGAAGCCGATATGCGTGCGCACCAGAATGAGCGAGGGCCGGTCGCGCTCGGCTTGCGCTTCCTCAATCGCTTTAGCGATATCTTCGGTATTGTTGCCGTCGGCCACGTGGCGCGTGTGCCAGCCATAGGCGTCGAATCGCTTGGCGACGTCTTCGGTGAAGGTGAGATTGGTCCCGCCGGCAAGCGAAATATGGTTCTGATCGTAGAGGTAAATCAGTTTGCCCAGCCGCAAATGTCCCGCGAGCGAAGCGGCCTCGTGCGAAATACCTTCCATCAGATCGCCGTCGCTGCAGATGACATAGGTGTAGTGATCGATAATGTTATGGCCGGGCCGGTTATAGCGCGCCGCCAGCCACCGTTCCGCAATCCCTAGACCCACCGCGTTGCCGAATCCCTGCCCTAACGGACCGGTCGACACCTCAACACCTACCGTGTGCCCGCGCTCCGGATGCCCCGGAGTCTTGCTGCCCCATTTGCGGAAATGCTTGATCTCCTCCAGCGGTAAATCGTATCCGGTCAGATAGAGCAGGCTGTACAACAGCATGGAGCCGTGTCCGGCCGAAAGGACGAAGCGGTCGCGGTCGGCCCACTGCGCATCTTTCGGATTGAACTTCAGGAATTTCGTCCACAGCGTATAAGCCATGGCGGCCGCGCCCATGGGCATTCCCGGATGCCCCGAATTCGCGTTCTGCACGGCATCGGCCGAAAGAAAGCGAATGGTGTTGATGCACAGTTGTTCAAGCGTTTGCGTTTCGATTGCTGGCAATTTGTTTCTCCTTATACAGGGTAGTACTGACGATACAGCGCAGTACTGGCGCCGCTGAATCAGCTATTGATCAGCACCATGGGCGCCTTGATGGAGATAGAAGCAGGCGTCATCTGAATACTGCTCGCGCCGCAGGTTAGCTCGATCTCCGAGAGGCCGCTGACGCTTACCTTGCCCACTGAGGCTTCGATGGTGATGTTTCCGAGGCTGGCTTTTTCAGAGATGTTCCCCATATCCGCGGTGACGGAAATATTGCCCTGGTTCGCCTCGGTCGAGATATTGCCTTGCTTGCAGGTTTCGGAGATATTGCCCATCACGGTGATCGTCCGCTTGCCTTGCTGCACGTCGATGGTGTCGTTGCCGGTTTCGACGGTGCGCGATTCGTCGACGTGAATCGTGCTGGTTCGGTTGTTCTTTATGGTCCGGGTTTCGTCATGCTTGATGAGCGAATTCCAGTCCTTTTCGGCCTGGAAGTAAATCTCCTCCGAACCCATCTTGTCTTCGAAGCGCAGCATGTTGAAATTTTCCGAGCCCCCGCCGGTGCTGCTGCGAGTGAGGATGCCGCTCTGAGTTTTGTTGTCGGGCAGCGCGAAAATCGGCATGTTGTCGCTGTTGTACATGCTGCCGACGACGACCGGGCAGTCGGGATCGCCTTCGAAGCAGCTTACGGCGACTTCGTCGCCGATGCGCGGCAGCCATTGCTGGCCCCAGGACTTGCCTGCCCAGGGCTGCACCACGCGCAGCCAGCAGGCATATTTGGCGCTGCGGTCCCAGTTGAAGCGCACGCGCACGCGGCCGTATTTGTCCGGCCAGATCTCCTCGGTATTGCCGCTCTCGCTTTCATCAACGACCAGCGCGCTTTGCAAGCCGTAAACCACCGGCTTGGGAGTTTGCGCCGGCGGCTTGAAAACCGTCGCCGCATCCATGCAGGTGAACCAGTTCTCATAGCCGGCTGCCGCGCTGGCGCCGCTATAGTAATCGGGCCGCTGCAGAGCCGAATGCGAAACGCTTGTCAGCAGATAGCTGCCCGCCGCATCGCCCCCCGATACTTTGATCTTGTAACCCGAAGTAAAGGCGCGGCACATGGAAGTCCCCGTCACCACCACGCGGCCCGCTTCGCGTTCCTGCATATGTTCCGTGGTCAGGGTATCGCCTTCCGGACGGATATTGCCCAGACGCGAAGCAGGCTCGTTGAACTTCTTGGCGTACCTGCCTGGATAATCGTAAACTTCGAATTTCTTACCCTCGTCGGCCACTGCGGATGAGCTGTCGGTGGATTCGAGGTTGGAGGTGGGCATTTCGTGGTGATAATCGTGCATGGTCCACTTGCCCGAATGGATGCGCTCTTCGACGGACCACGTGCGGATCGTATCCTCCAAATTCTCGACCCCGGTAACCGGCGAGTATTTGAAGCTGGATTCGACAGGCAGATCCGAATGGCAGCTCGGCGCATCGGCCAGGATCATTGTGTGGTTGCCGTCTTCATGCTCGAAATAGTAGTAGATCCCTTCGGCTTCCATCAGCCGGCTCACGAAGGCGAAATCGGTTTCGCGGTATTGGGCGCAGTAGTCCCAGGCCGTATACGTCTTAGTGAGCTGATTCTTGAAGGATGAACTATAGCCGTAGTCGGAAACTACCTGCTGGATGATATCCGGCACGGTCTTCTTCTGAAACATGCGGCTGTTCGAGGCCAGCGATAAGAAGGAAAACCAGGGGACCAGAGTTGCCGAGTAATGAGCGAAAGTATCGTCCTGGGTCCCGCTGCTGAAGCGTTCGCAATAGCCGTTGATGTAGCGCTCTTCACCGCCTTCAAGCTGAATCCGGATGGTGAACTTTTTGCCGACCAGAGCGTGGGGCTTGATCTGAGCCGGAGTGCCGGCCTGGATTTCAGCCACCATCTCGAGCGCAAATTGGAACGGGCGCGAGATGCCCTCCTGTCCGGCAAAGCTGTTCAACAGAAGAACGTCTGCGCCCGCTGGGCTGGTCAGCGATAGCAGGCGGTTGGCTTGCGTGATTGGGTCAGGCATATGGAATTAGAGGAAAGCTGCAGTGGCGCGGACGATCATTTTTTGTCGTCTGCGTCTGCTGCGGAAGGCCGGCAGACCACAAACGGCGATGGTCTGCCCCACTCGGCAGGCGGCCTGAAAGGCCGCCGCAGGCTGAAAGCCTGCCCCACAGATGCCGCCAGGAATAGCAGCATGGCAGGCCAAAGGCCTGCTCCACGATGCCTCAGGCATACTCGAACGCTCCGTCGGAGCCAATAGCCACCCGCACGGTCGCGAGCTTCTCGCCTTCGGCGAAGCTGGTCAGAAGGCGGCGCGAAATGTCCGGTAAAAGCGTGTTGGTCAGGATATTGTCCACATTGCGCGCGCCGCTTTCCACTTCGACGCAGCGCCGTGCGACTTCGTCGATCACCGTCTGATCGTAATCGAGATGGATCTTGTGATTTTCGGCCATGCGGCGCCGGATCTTGCCCAGCTTCAATTCGACGATGCGCTTGAGCACTGCGTCGCGCACCGGATAATACGGCACCACCACCATGCGCCCCAGAAATGCAGGCTTGAAGATTTTATTCAGCTCCGGCTTGATCGCCTTCACAATTCCCTCGGGCGAAGGCATGGTTTCGGGATCGGCGGTCAGCTTCATCAACTGATCGGTGCAGGCGTTGGTGGTGAGAAGGATGACCGTGTTCTTGAAATCGATCTCCCGGCCCTCACCGTCTTCCATGCGGCCTTTATCGAAGACCTGATAAAAAAGTTCGAGCACGTCCGGGTGGGCTTTTTCGACCTCGTCGAGCAGCACGACCGAATACGGCCGTCTGCGAACGGCTTCGGTGAGCACGCCGCCTTCACCATAGCCAACGTATCCCGGAGGCGAGCCCTTCAGCGTGGAAACCGTGTGCGCCTCCTGAAACTCGGACATGTTGATAGTGATGAGATTCTGCTCGCCGCCGTAAAGCAGATCGGAAAGGGCGAGCGCGGTTTCGGTTTTGCCGACGCCGCTGGGACCGACGAGCATGAAGACGCCCAGCGGCTTGCCGGGATCGTCGAGCGAGGCGCGGCCGGTCTGGATTCTCTGCGTGATGAGCTTCAGAGCATAGTCCTGCCCGAGAATGCGGCGGTCCAGATGACGCTCCAGTTCGAGCACCATGGCCATCTCGTCTTTGATCATTTTTCCCAGCGGAATGCCGGTCCATCCGGCGATCACTTCGCCCACGATCTGCTCATCTACGCAAACCTGCATCAGGGGCGTTTCGCCCTGCAGATTTTCAAGCTGCCGGGTCAGATCGGCCAGCTTCTCCCGCAGCGCAGCTCCGTTTTCGGCGGGAGCGGCAGTTGCCGTGGTGGTCCCGGCGACCTTGGCCGAAGCGCCATTGCCGGTGGCGGCACTTTCGGCCTGGATCTCAAGTTGGCCGCGCAGATCGCGAATCTGCTGCACCAGCCCCTTGGCGCGATCCCATTTTGCACTGAGAGCATCCAGGCTTTCCTGAAGCGCGGCGCGCTTGCTCAAGAGAGTTTCCATGCGCTCGCTGTGGTCCGCGCCGACCGCCGATTCACGCCGCAGAATGCGCTCCTGTACATCCAGATCGTCGATCTGCCGCCGCAGGTCTTCGAGCGCCGCGGGTGTTGCATTTTGCCCCAGCGCTAAGCGCGCGCACGCCGTATCGAGCACGCTGACGGCCTTGTCGGGAAGCTGGCGGCCGGCGAGATAGCGATGCGACAGCATGACCGCCGCTGCCAAGCCTTCGTCGAGAATGCGGACGTTGTGATGCTTTTCGAGCGCGCCCACGACGCCGCGCAACATAACCATGCATTGCGCCTCGGCTGGCTCCTCGACCTTAATCACCTGGAAGCGGCGCGCCAGAGCCGGATCTTTTTCGAAGTACTTCTTGTATTCGGACCATGTCGTGGCGGCAATGGTACGCAGTTCGCCGCGCGCAAGAGCGGGCTTGAGCAAATTGGCGGCGTCGTTTTGTCCCGCCTGGCCGCCCGCGCCAATCATGGTGTGCGCTTCGTCGATGAACAGGATGATGGGCACGGGCGAGCGCTTCACTTCTTCGATGAGGCCTTTGAGTCGGTTTTCAAACTCGCCCTTGATGCCCGCGCCGGCTTGCAGCAGCGCCAGATCGAGCGTGCGGATCACCACGTTCTTGAGCGGCGGAGGCACATCGCCCTGGGCCACGCGCAGAGCGAAGCCCTCCACTACGGCGGTCTTGCCCACGCCCGCTTCACCCGTGAGGATGGGGTTGTTCTGGCGGCGGCGCATGAGGATGTCCACGATTTGCCGAATCTCGGAGTCACGGCCCAAAACGTTATCGATTTTGCCGTTCTTCGCGTTTTCCGTAAGGTTGACGGTGTACTGATCGAGGTTCGGCGTTTTGCCGTCGCCGCGAGCGGGGCCTGCGGCAGGCGCTTCGCCGGAAGCGGAAGCCGCGCTCTCGGGTGAATTCACGACGATATCGAAAAATTCGCGCCGCAGCGTTTCCGGCTGGATCAACGGCAGCTCGCGGCTGAAGTCGCGGGCAATGCGCGCCATCTCGTCATCGCCTACGAGCGCGAGGACGACGAATCCGGAGCGCAACTGCTCGGCCCCATAATCCACCGAGCCGATGGTCCATGCGGTGGTCAGCAGCTTCACCAAAGAGGGGCTAAAAGAGGGCGTGCGGGCATTGCCGGTTTTGAGCTTGTCGAGGGCGCGATTGAGTTCCCCGGTGAAACGGGACTTGTTGATCTCGAACCGCTTGAGGATGTGGGCCAGATCGCTATCCTGGCGGTCGAGCAGCTTGGTCAGGAAATGCTCGATTTCGATTTCGTAGTGGGTGCGCGCGAGGCACAGCCCGGCGGCCGCTTCCAGGGTCGAACGGGTGGCATCGTTCATTTTGCTGATCAGCGATTTGAGATTGACGTTCATAGATCACCTTTTTGAGGAAAAGCTACAACTGCAAGATTGTCTCCGAAGGATTGTATTGTAATGCGCGCGTTTTGGACCAGGTCAGCCAGCCGAGGCGGGGCGCGGTATCGCCAGTGGCGCCCAGCTCGCAGGCGGGCGTCTCTTCGCGCTTTAAAATAAGCTGCACTTCAAAATCGAACTCGTCGCCGGCAAAAAAGCGCACCAGGCTGCACAACGGGTGGTAAGCGGCGCCCGAGGGCAGGAAATCGAGATAACGGGCGAGCGGCAAAGGGCCGATCACGACGCGCACACGCGATTGCGGGTCCCAGATTTCGTCGCCCACCACGGCGCCGAAGCCAAGCTGCTGCGAATCGAGCGCGGTATCGTCCAGTTTGCATTGCGTTTCGCGGTCGAGCCGGTACCAGGCGCCGAGAAACTGCTCGATCTCGATTGGCACGCGGAAATAATCGGTCAGCAGCAGGCGCAACGCTTCCGCGCTCTTCGGCTGCTGCGCCAGCAAGCCGGTATAGAGCAGGAGCGATTCGTCTTCCACCTCCTGGCGGCCCCGCAAAGCGGGCGCACCCAGGCCAATCAGATCCAACAGATAATCCGAAAAGCGATCGGCGCTCTGTTCGTAGCCGACGACGAAACGGTACTTTTCCGAAACGCGGTAGAAGAGCGAAATCAGCCGGTGATGGAAAATATCCAGGAAATCGAGCAGCGTGTAGTCGCGCATGCGCACGCGGTCGGCGGCGAGTTCGGTGTAATAGAGCGGCAGCACGCCGAGCGGGCCGATTAGCCCCATAAAATTGACGCGCATGAGCGGCGGCGCATCGGGGCGTTCGTGCAGCTCCTGAATTTCACTGGCTGGAAACGTGAGCGAGGGCGTGGCGCCGAAATGCACCACTTCCGAGCGCGGCGGCTGAAACAGACCGACGCCCGCGCGCTGCGGATCAAGCCGGCGCAGTAGACGCACAGCCTGCGCGAACTCGAAACGGTACGGCTCATCGAAGAGCAGCCCGTCGAGGCCGGCGCGCCGGACTACAGCAAGATTTTCTGTCCCGCTCGCGGCCTCCATTCCCGTAGCACCTCCTTTCGCTGCCTGGTCCGGACAGAAAGTTGAGTGAAGCTGTTCAACGACGCGTACAGACCCAGAAAATATTCGACCACCGACGCGAACAGGAACACGCCGCCGCCGTCGTAGAGATCCTCGTCGAATTCCATCTCGACGCGCACACCACGCGCGAAGCTGATGCCGTGATCGGAGACTACGCGGGCCGAGTGCTTGCGGCTCACCAGCGCCGCAATGCCGGAGATCTGCCGTTCGAGCGTTCTCGATTCAGCGAAATTATAGACGCGCAGCAACTCCTGTAGGGCGCCGCGGCCCTCTTCTACCAGCGAAAGATAATTGAGCGAAAGCTGGGAAATGAGACGCCATTCGAGGCCGCGCCCCAGCGCCGGGCGCAGCGCAGCGGTCGGTTTGCGCAGACACACGATGCGCTTGACCGCGCCGCCGCCTTCGAGTTCGAAATCGCCGGCTTCGTTGCCGAAACGCAGCCGTTCCGGAAGATCGCGATTGGTGCAGGTACAGGCGATGGCCAAGGTCTCGCCGTTCATCTTTGCCGGTCGTCCGGAGGCGTCGAGCAGCGACAGATAGACTTCGGTTCCTTGATCTCCGGCGCGCGGAGAAGGACGGCGCCGGGCATGCCAATAGGCGGGCGCTTTTCCGCTGCGGCCGGTATGACTCGAATAGAACGGCTCGAAATAGGTCACGTCCTTGCGATCCGGGCTGGAGGTGAGCACTTCGTCCACCGAAAACACCTCCAGCGCATTGGGACGCCGGACGTTTGGGATGACCTGGTGCTCGTAGTGCATCTGGCTGAGCAGGACCGGCTCGGCTTTTTGCGAAAAGAGATTGACGATGGGCGAGCAGCCCAGCTTGAAGGTTGCTTCGGAAACGCCGAGTTCGAGCGATTGCTGGCGGTCGGCGCGTTCGAAAGGCGAGATCAGGAAAACAATTTCCGCGCGATTGGTAAATTGGGCCGCCGCGAGTGCTTCGAGATTCGACAGTTCGGCGAAGAAGAATTTTTCCGGAAATGCGAAATATTCCTGCACGATGCGATAGCCGGTAAACGAGCGGCGCGGGAAAGGCAGCATGGCGTCGCTCTCGTGGAAGCCTTTGGCGCACAGCGAATGCAGCGGTAGTTCGATGGGCGCGCTGCGCTCGTCGTCGGGATTGCGCAGCAGAATTCTGGCACAGTTGTTGAACAGCAGCTCGTAGAGCGTGTGGATGAGCGTGCTCTCGCCGTTGAGATAAAAGCCGAGCGAGGTCAGCCCGAGTTTCGCGAACTGGACGTCCGGAAAGCAGTCCAGTTCGATGCTGCAAGCGGCCGCCGTGCCGCTCGCTTTCACCGGAGGATGCAAGCGTTCGGGGGCGGCCCAGCGCGCCGCGGCCACACGCACCGGATGCACCGCGGTTTCATAGCAGGTGCGGAACTTGCACTGGACGCCATCCACCTGGGCGCGGGAATAGAGCACGGTGTTGCGCGGGACGGAAATGCTTTTGGTCAGCTTGCCACGCTCGGGATCGACGCTGAATTCAGCGATGGACATCGAAGGCACGGGCCGGAGAAAGTGCGGATAAATCACGTCCAGCAGCGATTCGGTGATCTCGGGAAAATCGTCGTCGATTTTGAGGTGAATGCGCGCGGCGAGAAATGCGAAGCCTTCGAGCAGACGCTCGACATGCGGATCCTTGCACTCGGCGGGATCGAGCAGCAGGCGGCCGGCGATTTTGGGATACTTTGCCGCAAACTCGGCGCCCAATTGGCGCAGATAGGAAAGCTCGTCGTCGTAATATTTTTTCAGTTCATCGCGCACTGGCTTCCCCTTGGATCTTGTATTCCTTATTGGCCAAATCCAGCACAGTGTTGAAACTGACGTACTCGGCGCCGGGATCCATACGCAGCGCGCCTTCAATCACGAATGTGAGCACAGGGAGCTTGTTTTCGCCCATTTCGGCCAGACTGACGCGAACGTTGGCGATGCGCGGTTCGAACTTTTCGATGATGGTGTGAATCGCCTCGGTCAGCCGCTTGCGGTCCTGCACGTTTCGGGCGCTTAAAGCGCTTATATCGGGAAGACCGTAGCGCAGCAGGGAATTTTCAAGTTGGGAATCCTCTTCCAGAGCGAGGACCGGCTGGTGCGTATTGAGCAGCCATTCGAGATCGCGCCGGACGGCCTCGCGAAATCGCCGCACCGATTCGGCTCGCGAGACCGGCAGCTCTTCCGACTGCTTAGGCTCGTAGTCGATAAGCCGGTCGAGCAGCGGAAGCGTGATCGGGCGTTCGTTTCGGGTGGCCATCGTGTCAGCAAACAGCCTTCAGCCTTCAGCGATCAGCCGACAGTTATCAGCTAGCTGATAGCTGAGAACTGATAGCTGATAGCTTCTACGCAATCAGCCCCTCCTGCTTGAGCCAGGCGAGCGTTTCCGGATTGGCGGTGCCGGTGTCGTCGCCGAGCACGGCGGCCGGCAACTGGGGAAACTCGGCCAGAAACGCCTTCAGCTCCACGCGTAATGCCTTGGCGGCGGCAGTGTAGCCAAGCTGGTCGCAGGCTTTGATCGAATAGCGCTGGGCATCGAGCCAGCCGCGGCCGCAGGAACTGCTAATCGCCGCCTCCGCTGTATCGAGCACGCGCTGCCAGTTATTCCCGGCGGCGGAATTCTTGAGCGAGGTGCGCACTTCGGCCGACGGCGCCGGCAGCTCCGCCAGCGGATTCGGCGCGGCTCTCATCTCTCCCCAGCGCAAGGCGCGCGGCAGCAGATAGCCGACCGGGCTGGCCGGACTCTTGCGCCGCAGAAACTCGGCGGCGGCGATCACATGCAGACTGGCTTGATCTGCCGAAGCGATCTGCCCGTCGAGTCTGGCCAAGGCTTCAGGAGTCCGCACGCCGGGAGCAGCTTCGGTTTCGCCGGATTCGCCCTCGGCGGGAGCTTCGGCTTCGGGCGCTTCCACGGGATCCGGATCTTTCTCGAGCTTGCGGGCCAGCAGAGTTCGAACGCCGTTCGTGACTTCTTCGAGCGTCTTTTTCAGTGGAGAAAAGGAGGGGGGATCGTCGGCGAATTTCTCCTCGCAAAAGCGGTCGAGCGCGCCAAGCAGATCGCGGGCCGAAGCACAAGATGCCGACAGCTCTTTATAGAACGCCTTGGGAGTGGCGTCGAAGTCCTTGTCGAACTCTTCAGGCGTCAGTTTCCCTTCTTTAATCGCCTCGTCGTGAGCTTTTTGCCGGTTGGCGTTTGCCTTGACTTCGGCTTCGTATCCGACTTCGCGGGATTCGTGATATTGGAACCAGGTGAACAGCCGCGGCTTCGTAAGCGGGGCGTTGCGGACGGCAAAACTGGCGTCGAAGGAAGAGCCGAGCCAGTTCAGCGGCATGGAGCGCAGCCCCGTATCGCCCTCTTCAACCTCCGGATAGAGGCCATCCCAAAAGCGGTTGAGCAGTTCCTGCAGCAACTGGGTCCCGGCGACCAGACCGTCGATGCCATCGCGAACGATCCAGGCTTCCACCAGCCAGGCGGCGATCTGCAGATCCTTGGTTTTCGAGACGAGTGCGTCCTCGGCCAATTTGATGACGCGCTTAAAGTCGGCCGCTTTGGCGTCGCGCCCCAGGTTCATTTTGGCCACAACCGCGGGATCTTCGCGGCGGCGGGCCTCCTCGATCTCCGGATAGAGAGGCGCGTACTTCAGATATTTGCCGGTCGGGGCGTCGCCCGGCACCGGCTCAAGAAATCGCTCGATATCGGCCATGAAGCTTTCAGCGGTCAGCGATCAGCTTTCAGCAGCCAGCGATCAGGCGGCAGTCGGGGGCTGAACGCTGATGGCTGACCGCTGATTGCTATTTCGGATAAATCTCCAACTCCCGCACTTCCAGCAGCGGGACCTCCTCGTCATCGACGAGCAGGTTCTTGAGGCCGTAGGGCGCCACTTCTCCGGCCTCATCTTCGCACCATTCGCTCACGCGCCCAAGCTGCACTTCGCCGTCGGGATGCTGCCACGAGAGCGGCGAAACCGCCGGCAGCAGCACGTCGCCCAGTTCGCGCGAACGGAACGCCGGGCCGGTCTTCAGAACGCAAGGCGTCCAGAGGAGATCGCGCAGGCGTTTGGGCGGCTCGATATGAATGGAGGCGATGTCGGCGAGGGGAATCCAGAAATAATCGGCGCCGGCAAAGACTTCCAGCTTG
>DASVGP010000188.1:0-13022 GCA_036379475.1 Bryobacteraceae bacterium
CATACTCAGCGCTCACCAAGATCGGCATCATCTCCCCAGCATCCTCTTACAACCTCCGTGCGGAAATCAGTTGAGCCGAGCGGCCGGTCCCGCCCACACTATAGATTCTTAACAGCAGTTCGTAATCGGGCAGATGGCGAATTTGATCACAATGGAGCGACTTTAAGACTTCGGGTACAGACTGGGGGTTCAGAAAAAATTCTCCAGCGGCTTCGGTCCCCTCCAGGTGTATTCCAGCGATTAGAAGCACCCGCCCGCCATGGTCGCTGTTGTGAACGACAGTGATATGAGCATAATCGGTCCCTTGTGCATTAAACGTTCTTGCAGAACAATAGATCTTCTGTTCCCTTGGGAGTGGACGCTTGTTCACGAAGCATCCACTCCCATCGTTGGTCTTCTGAAGATGAAAATTAGCAGATTTCTCGAAAAGGCTTGCCCACGGATTCGAATAGTAGCCCCCAATCAGGACGAAATTATCTCCGGAATCGAAATCGCGAACATGCATACTGCGCGCGTGGTGGAGCGACAAATGGCGCGCGTATTGGGGGTAATCCTGCAAGATTGCGAATACGATCCGAAAATCCGCAAAGCGGCTGAGTTGCTGAGTACGAAGCATGCCAATGAGACCAGAATCAGGCACATTCGCCGCTGGAGCAACAGCGAGCAATGGATTGTGGTCGCTCGCGTAATCGTTGAGCGAGAGGTTGCGGTGTGTAAGGCCTGACCAAAGTATCAGCGCAGAATCCGGAAGGATTAGGTCGGTACGCTGACCGGGGCCCGGGAGTATTGCATCGAACAGTGTTTGCGGGCTGCTTACCAGCGGTTTAAACTGGACGGATTCCCGGTTTCCACGCCAAAGCGCTGCCGCAATTGCAGCAAACACAACAGCAATGGCAAGCAAACCCCAGACGAGCCACACCGAAGTTCGCGATTGCGCCGGATGAGGGCCACTCCGAATTTCAGGCGGTTCCGCTCGTTCGGCCTCTCCACGATGCCGGAACGTGGCCAAGTACTTGCCTTTTGGAATTTCAACTACAATGTTGTCATCCAGCCCTTCATCCTGCCGATACTCAGCGAGCTTGTTTCTCAGTTGCCGCGCGGACGCGCGAACCAGATTCTCTTCGGCAGGATTATAAGCGCTGCGGCCGAACACCTTGAGTGCAATTCGGGTCTCGGTTAAATCTTCGCTGCGGCCACTTAATGTACACTCCAGAATATAAACCAACATGTCCCGAAGCCGTGGCGAGCGGCGAAAACACGAACTGTTAGACAGCCGCTCGGCTGCGGCACGTTGTTCGGCGATATTCGGGAGGAGAGCCGGTTCCACGCTCTGCTTCACGTCAATACCTCGTGAATCACGAGTGATGTACGAGTTTTTTCACTGGCGCCGATAATACCACAGGTGTTATGATCCCTCCGAAACAGCGGATTTCAACCTTTCAATTTCCGCAAGCCGAATATATTGGAGGAGCTTTCGATGCCAGAATTCGACAGCCCGGATGGTGCGTCTATAGAATCTCTTCAAACTCGACCCAGTGCGGTCGGGATGGCTTTGTCCGCCGGGACCGCTTGCCGAGGCGGCTTTAGCCGCCACCGGCAGTTCATTGGCACTTTTGTTACCGCCGCATCGCTGCTGGTCTCCGGGTTTCTCTTAACGCAAGTCCGCCTCCACGCCCAGGCGCTGAGCGGTAGTATCGTCGGTACCGTTCTCGATCAGGCCGGCGCTGCCGTGCCTACTGCAAATGTGACGCTCCGAAATGGCGCTACCGGATTCCAGCGGCTCGCTGCGACAAACTCCAGCGGTCAATATGCGGCAGACAATATCCCGACCGGAACGTATACGATTAACGTGAAAGCCGCAGGGTTCCAAACGCTTTCTCGGTCGGGAGTCCAGCTCAACTACGGTCAGACCGTTACGGTCGACCTCCGCCTGACGGTTGGAGCGGTGGAGCAGACAGTGAATGTACACGCCAGCGCCCCCTTGCTACAGGCGCAGACCGGAACGGTTTCGGTCTCCATCACAAACCGTGAAGTGCAGCAGTTGCCATCGAACGGTCGTGTCTTCACGTCCCTGCTATTGCAGTCACCGGGAGCGGTTGTGGGATCCTCCAGCAACGTAGGTACCGGAGTATATGCCAGCCTAGGAAGCGTCAATTACAGTGTAAACGGTTCCAGCGCTCAGATGAACAGTTACCTTCTCGACGGGTTGTTCAACCGGGGCCTGTGGCTGAGCACGCTTGTCATGGTTCCTGTCCTGGATTCGATTCAGGAGATGAACGTGCTGACCAGCAACTACGACGCACAATACGGATCATCCGCCGGTGCTGTGACGATTGTGGAAACCAAATCGGGGACAAATCAGTTCCACGGCGATGTATTCGAATATCTCCAGAACACGGATTTAAATGCGAATAATTTTTTCAATAATAGTCAGGGGATTTCCCGTCCAGCTCTTCACTACAATCAGTTTGGCGGTACGTTTGGAGGGCCGATTATAAAAAACAAAACATTTTTCTTTGCCGATTACCAAGGCACCCGGCGTAGCGAGCCTCTAACATTCACATCGACTATTCCTACTGTCGCCGAGCGCGATATGGTCGAGACGGGGGACTTTAGTGGCCTGGGTACGCCCATTTATAACCCATTTACCACCGTTACAAACGCTCAAGGACAGACGGTACGTTCTCGGTTTCCCGGGAATCTTGTTCCTGCGGCAGTGTTGGACTCTGCGGCTGTAAAGCTTATGGGGCTGCTCCCCACGCCGACCAATCCGGGAAAAACCAACAACTTCACCTATAATCCGGCTCAAACCCAAGATATCAACCAGTTCGACCTTCGAGCCGACCAAAATCTGGGGGCTGGAGACAGATTTTTCGTTAAATATAGCTTCATTCGATCGATTCAAGACAATCCCGGCGTGTTGCCAGCTCCTGCCAATTCAAGCATCCCGGTAGGACCATACCTGGGCAATAATGGCGATCAGGCGTTCACTGCTCCTATGCAGAACCAATCGGGAACAATCGATTACGTCAAAGTAATTAGTCCTACGACAATTAATGATGCACAGGTCGGGGTACTGAGATGGACCTTAAGCATCACTCCTACCGATACTCCATTTGATTCGGCGAAAGCGCTAGGCATACCCGGAATCAACATTGATGATAAGTCCGGCGGCTTGCCGGGTTTTCTGATCACCGGCTTTCAGACCATTGGAGATAACAACACATTCCCCGAGGACAGTTTCACGACGACGTATCAATACGACGACAATCTCACGTTGGTTCGGGGATCGCATACATTCAAGTTCGGCGGTGTCTATTTGCGGAACGCATTTAATGGGTTTTCCGCATACCCAATTCGTGGCACATATAATTTTAACGGTCAGTTTACACGCCAGATCGGAGCTTCCACATCAGCCACAGCATTGTCCGACTTCGCGCTCGGAGTTCCCTCAGCGGTGACGCGGGCTCACCTGGTTGGGACGTTCGGAATGCGCTTCTGGCAGATCGGTGCTTATGCACAGGATACCTGGCGAGTGAATAACCGGCTGACTTTGACATATGGTGCTCGCTATGACCTCTTTGCACCGCCATACGATGTACACAACCATTGGTCTAATCTTAATTTGCAAACCAGCTTGATTGAGGTTGCTGGTATTAAGGGTAACGGACGACGCCTCGTCAACTTCGATACGAATAATGTCCAGCCGCGTGTTGGGCTGGCGTACACGCTCACTTCGGATCGCAAGACGGTGCTGCGCGGCGGATTCGGGACGTCGTACGTCATACCGGGGCAGGGCGGCGGTGAGCTTTATAAGAACCCTCCTTTTTTCAGCAATCAGGTGGTTTCTACCGATCAAAACGGCATTCCTCCGATTACCATTACGGATGGTTTGCCGGTTCCCACGGTGCCTTCTGTTACGGATACGGCTGCGCTGTCAAGCGGGAGTCCCAATGTGTGGGATCAGAATCTGAATGCCACTAAAGTAATGGATATGAGCATCGGCGTCCAACGGCAATTGGTGCCGAATCTTATGCTGAGCACGGCTTATGTACGTACCAGAACCTTCGGACTGCTCGATAACTTGAATATTAACCAGTCCGTACCGGGACCTGGTGGCCAAGGGCCACGCCGACCGTATTATTCGATTAATCCTAATCTAGTAAACATTACTGTACGCGGGAATCATGGAGATGCAACTTACAATGCACTCCAGGTCCAGCTTCAGAAGCGATTTTCTCAAGGACTTACTTTTAATGTTTCTTACACGTGGTCGAAAAACTTGTCGGATGGCGGGAATGTGAACGGCGGAGGGAACTGGGCGCCTCAGGATGCGCGGTGTATCGCATGCATGTGGGGACCGACACCCGACGATAGAACTCAGGTTCTTGTGATTAACCACACATATCAATTGCCTTTCGGCACCGGGCGCAAATACCTGCGTTCAGGCGTATTGGGGGCTGTGCTCGGTGACTGGGACGTGGATGGCATCTGGACGTTTATGTCAGGGTTGCATTTTAGTCCAACGTGGGGAACCAACGTGTCGAACTCCGCAGGGGGTGGTGCTCAACGTCCGAATCGGGTGTGCAATGGTAATTTGGGTTCGAGTGAGAGGAGCCTCTCTCATTATTTCGATACCACATGTTTTGTTGCTCCGGCCCAGTTTAATTTCGGCAATAGCGGCAGTGGGATTTTGGTTGGCCCCGGCGATTTCAACGTAGATCTCGGTATCCATCGCATTTTTCCTATCGGTGAGCGGTTTCGAATTGCATATCGGGCGGAGATGTTCAATGCGTTCAACCATGCTAATTTTGGAACTCCAAACTCAACAATAGGGACTGCGAACGCTGGCGTGATCAGTAGTGCGGATGATGGCCGGGTGATCCAGATGGCACTGAAACTGACGTTCTAGCGGGAAAAATATATGTCAAATCTGAATCGCAGAGGATTTTTGGGAACCGTCACGGCGGGCGCCGCGCTGCCATACGCCGCGGCAAGGGAAGAATCGTCCGGCAGCGCGATCTCGCGTAGGGGAAGGCCGAAGAACGTGCTGCTAATGATGGCGGATCAGCACCGGCCGGAGGCTCTGGGAATCCGAGGTGGCACGGTGGCAAAAACGCCTAACCTGGACCGTCTGGCCCGGAGCGGAGTGCTTTTTGAGCATGCCTACTGCGCGGACCCTGTCTGTACCCCTTCTCGCGCTTGTCTCATGACCGGCCTCTACGTGCACAACAACAAGACATACAACAACGCTACGCCCTGGCCCTCTGAACATAAGACGATCGCTCACTCCTTTGGCCGCGCCGGATATATGACGGCCTTGGTCGGCAAGATGCACTTTGTCGATGCGCAGACCCACGGATTTGAATACAAGCTGGATTTTAACGATTGGTATCAGTATCTGGGACCAAAAACGAGGCTTCGTGCAGAAGAAACCATCTACCCAAACTCCGGCTCCGGTTTGCCTCAGATCGATGACTTGTGGCGGGATTACGGCGATCCATGGACAGGCGTCATCAATATGGACCAGCGTGAGGGTTACGTCTCGCCGGGACGCGTATCGGCATTGGAGGAAAAGGACCACTTTGAGAGTTTTGTCGCCCGTGAGTCGGTTCGATTCTTAAGGAACTTTGGAAAGAAAGAACCGTTTTTTCTCGTAAGTTCATTTCTTAAGCCACACGACCCTTTTATGCCGGCCCGACGGTTTGCAAATATGTTTCGTGCCCAGGATATGAAACTGCCGTCTACGCTTGGCAAGGTAGATCTTTCGACGGTGCCGAAATTCATTCGTGAAAGAATCGAGTACAACAGTCCTATTCCAGAGCTGCACGATCCAGAGCACGCAAAGCGCCTCATAGCGCTCTACTACTCCAACCTGGCTCAGACCGATGACTGTGTGGGAAAGGTGCTCGATGCACTAAAGGAGTTGGGCTTGGAAGACGACACGATCGTTCTTTATACCTCGGATCACGGCGGGATGCTGGGCGTACACGGGCTATGGCAAAAATCCGTTTTCTACGAGCCGTCCGTGGGAGTTCCCTTGTTGTTCCGTGTGCCGGGTGCGACGCCGGCAAACAGCCGCTGCGAAACTCCAGTAAGCCTGGTGCAAATATTGCCGACGCTCACTGAGCTGTGCGGGATACCAACACCGTCCGGAATCGATGGTACGAGCTTTGCCGCAAATCTGCGGGAACCGGCTCGAACCGAAGACACGATGGTCTTTGCGGAACGTGCCCTTGCGAGCAGGGAACCAGGCTACATGATCCGTCACGGCGATTATAAGTATTGCTATTATCCGAACGACATGCCGGAGCTCTATAACCTTCGCACGGACCCGCAGGAAATGAAGAACTTGGCTATGTCGCCCTCACACAAAGGTAAGGCGGACGAAATGAAGCAAAAACTATTTGCCTGGCATAGGCCGGCTCCAGTGTCGGTCGGGTAGGGTGCTGCGATGAAAACGGGCATTTCAGGGCGCCGGGATTTTCTTAGAGCTTCCATGGGAGGAGCCGTAGGAGCGAGTCTGTTGCCTGCGGCCGCGAACAGGACGAGCCGGCCGCCCAATATCCTTTACATTCACTCTCATGACACCGGACGTCTGACCAGTCCTTACGGCTACGCGGTTCCAACTCCCAATCTGCAAAAGCTTGCCTCTGAAGGCATTCTCTTCCGACAGGCATTTTGCGCCGCTCCCACCTGTTCTCCCAGTCGGGCCAGCCTCCTCACCGGAGAGTGCCCTCACAGCAACGGAATGCTCGGACTGGTGAATCGCGGGTTTTCTATGACCCCGACCGGCTATGAGCACCACATCATCCGCGCGTTGAGACATGAAGCCGGATACTACTCTGCCTTAGTTGGGCTCCAGCATATCGCAAAAGATCCGCACACGATCGGTTACGACCATGTGGAGGTTATTCCCGGGAATCGCGTAATGGACGTGACCCCGCGTGCGGTTCGTTTTATACACAGCCATCTCCGTGGGTTCCAGCAGCCTTTCTGGCTGACGGTCGGATATTTCGAGACGCACCGGCCGTATCATCTGGCTGCTCCTGAAGACGACAAGCGTTACATTGCTCCACCAAAACCCATCCCGGATGTGCCGCCCAGCCGTCTGGATATGGCCAATTTCCATGAAACCGTGCGGACGCTCGATTGGGGTGTCGGGGAAGTGCTGGCCGCTCTTGAAGCGGCCGGACTGGCGGAAAATACCCTTGTGATTTCGGCAACCGATCATGGCATCTCCTGGCCCATGATGAAATGCAATCTCTACGACGGAGGAATGGGCGTCCATCTCGTGATGCGCGGGCCGGGCGGATTCACCGGAGGCAAGGTATGCGACTCTATGATCTCGCACCTCGACGTGTTTCCCACCATTTGCGAACTGCTCAAGATCTCACCTCCGGCGTGGCTTCAGGGCCGTTCCTTTTTGCCTGTGCTGCGCGGGCAATCTCAGGAGATCAACGATGCCGTATTTGCCGAGGTGAACTATCACGCATCTTACGAACCCAAGCGGGCCGTACGGACAAAGCGATGGAAATACATCCGTCATTTTGATGGGCGCACTCATCCGGTACTCCCAAACTGCGATGACGGGCCGACGAAGACCTATTGGCTCCAGAACGGATGGGCGAAGCAGACCGTTGCTCCCGAAGCACTATATGACTTAGTCTTCGATCCAAACGAGCGAAACAATCTGGCAGGAGATCCATCGCACAACGCCACTTTAAAAAAGATGCAGAACCATCTGGGCACCTGGATGAATTCGACAAACGATCCCTTACTACACGGTCCGGTCAAGTCCCCTCCGGGCGCCAGAGTCAACCCTCCCAATCAAATCTCACCCAAAGATCCTGCCGAGGTCGTAGGGTAATGCATCTTGCAAGGATGGCAGCGAGTTGAAAGCAGACGGCGTTTCGCGGCGTGATTTTATAGGATCGGCGGGGTTGTCATTGACGGCGGCTGCAACGGCGCAAGGCCAGCAGCCGGAGACGAACGGGACGGGTTCGCACCCGAAGGGAGAAAATCGCCGCAGGCCGAACCTGGTGCTGTTTATGCCCGACGAGTTGCGGGCCGATGCGCTTTCCTCGTTTGGTAATCCCGTATGCCACACGCCGAACCTCGACCATCTGGCATCGCAGGGGACACGGTTCTCCAATTGCTTCGTCCAGTATCCGGTTTGTGGGGCCTCGCGGTGCAGCCTGCTTACTGGCTGGCCTACGAGTGTGCGCGGCCATCGGAGCCTTTATTACTTCCTGCGGCCAGATGAGCCTAACCTGTTCCGCTACCTGAAGCAGAACGGCTATGACGTCTTCTGGTATGGCAAAAACGATGCGTTGGCCGCACAATCTTTTTACGAGAGCGTGACCGAGTGGGATGATCAACGGCGCAGAGGGGGAGCGCCCCGGCAATTCCCAAGAAACCCGTGGCCTTTCGGCGACCCACATTATTATTCATTCCTCTACACAAAGGGTGACGACCGGCGGGAGACCCCCGATTATCAGCATCTTCAGTCCGGCATTCGAATCCTGGAACGGGAGCACCAAGACCGACCTTTTTGCCTGTTTCTCCCGCTGAGTTCACCGCATCCACCTTACGGTGGACCGGCGGACTTTCACGATTTGTATGATCCTGCGAAGATCCCTCCTCTGCGGCCAATTGGGCTGCCAAAGAAGCCGAACTTCTATAAAGGGATCCGGGAGGCGTACCACATTGATTCACTGCCTGAGAGCACGTTTCGCAAGATTCACGCTGTCTATCTCGGCATGGTGAGTTATACCGACTGGCTTCTAGGGGAATTGCTGGAGGCCATTGAGCGGACACACCATTCGGAAGATACAGCCGTAATTGTTCTCTCGGACCACGGCGATTACGCGGGCGACTACGGATTGGTGGAGAAGTGGCCCAGCGATCTTGCCGATCTCCTGACGCACGTACCGGTGATCGCACGAGTGCCAGGTGGCGCCCGCGGTCACGTTTCTGAAAACATCGTGGAACTGTTTGACGTGATGGCGACGTGTCTCGACTTGGCGGATATTGAAGCCCAACACACGCACTTTGCGCGGAGTCTGCTGCCGCAACTCCACGGTGGGCCCGGTGATCCCGAACGTGCTGCGTTTTCAGAGGGTGGTTATAACATTTACGAGCCCCAGTGTTTTGAACACAACATATCTGATCCCCGCCAGATTTATTACCCAAAGGAGCATCTTGAGGTTGCGCAACCCGAAATGATAAGCCGAGTGGCGATGGTCCGTACGCACACTCACAAGCTGATCCTACGTCCAAGCGGCCAGAGCGAACTCTACGCGTACGAACAGGATCCCCGCGAACTGCACAATCTTTATGGCGAGGCTTCTGTTGCGGGAGTTCAGCACGATTTGGAGCGACGCCTTGCCGTTTGGTACTTGAATACAACCGGCATCGCTCCATTTGACAAAGACCAGCGGGGCGCACCACCGTTTTATCCGACCCCGCCGTTGCACGGTAAGGATTGGCATCGGACAATTCTCGACGAGAGCTAACGGCGCTCGATCCTGATAGAAACCGCGGGCTGCCCTCGCAACTGAATTCGGTGCACGAAAGATCGTCACGCGTATAGTCATTTACGACCGCTTACCGACTATGAGCGCCGGCTCCCAGGGAGCGTTCCGCGGATTTGATGGCGTGTATGTCCTCGGCGGCCGACGAGAGCCTAGCCTGGTAGTTGCCCAGCCAACCACCCCATGTTCTATTGGCACTGGGTCCATCGGCGTTCCGCCGATGAGCGGCCTGAGAAAAGAAGCTTTTGCTTTTGAGTATTTCGTTCGCGTCACCCAAATTCTCAACTTGGAGCAGCGGCCGACCATTCTCGAAGGTTTTGCGAAGCCGGATGAACGAATTTGTTCCCACGAGCCCGCGGCTCCGGGCCGTTTCCAACTCCGGCGTGTAGTAGATTAGATGAATCTTCGCATCGGTTCCTTCGAGGAGCAGATAGTGGCGCCCGAAATACTTACCGCCCTCATCTTCGCCGTGGCCGAGAATGCGTCCTTCCAGATTCTTGATGTGCCGTTTCCCCGTTACGACAAGCGGCAGCCGGTCATCCGAAATTAGCGCCCAGTGAGCCGCGAGCATCTTCTGCCGGTCGCTGACCTGCTGCATTGCCTTAAGTACAGCCAGGAAGTCCGAACGAACGCTCCAGGCGTCCGGTTCGGTTTCGGTTGCAAGCCCCATCTTTTGAAGGAAAATCAGCCTGGCGGCAACATGATGCGCTTGGTTGCCCGTGGCGGTTGTGCTGCTCGGTCGAAATTTGAAATAGCCGCTCGAACCGGCGGTCTCGGCCGCTGGGTTCGAACGGGCGATGATGCGATCCAACGAAGTGACTCTACATTGGCTAATCTCACGCCGCTCCGCCTCTTGGGTGTCCAGTTCGGTTCTGTAACCGAGCTGGCGTGTGCGGGCGGGCAAGCTTTGGTGGATACGCTAAACGGTTTTCGCGAGCTTGCCCAGACAACTCGGGGCCGGAATATCGTCGTATGGGTAAACGAATACTTTGGACGAGTCGAGGCCGATGGCAAGAAGCTCTCTGACATGGCCGCGTTTCGCGAGAACGCCGATAAGGTCTGCGGCGCGGTTGTTTTCTCGAAGCGGAATCAGGACACGTTCGGGCGGGACCTGGAAGACATGATTTCCGCCAAGTTGACGTTCCAAGAGGCGATTTTCGAGGGAAACCTGCCGATCATGGCGAAGCAACGGCTCAAAGTTGTGCAGCGCGACCTCTTTGAGCAGATCGAAACGCTGGCCTTCTGAGAGGCTCTGTGGATTCCATAGAAATCAAGCGCCTGGCTGCCGAAGTGTCGGTGCAACATGGAATCCGTATAGATCCCGACCATCCGATGATGGCCATCGTGACCCTGAACCGGCTCATGCTTGAGAAGGCAATCGGCGATGCTTTGCTCTCCATCCGCAATGCTGCTGAAGAACTGAATTGCGCAGCCGAAAGAGTCCAGATCAGGGCCGGCTCAGTGCTTGCGCAAGAGGTACGCGAATCGGTCGCCGTTATCAGAACCGAGATACAGAAGGATATTGACAACGCGCACGTGAAAGCATCCGAACTCGTCGCGGAACTGGAGCGGAGAGCGCTAAGCTCATCGCGCTGGCCGTGGATACTGACAGCCGGGGCTGCTTTCTTCACTCTTGGCTTTTGGGCCGGCACGTTTGTGCGCTAATGTAGGAATCTCGGTTAGAGCCGGATCGACATGCGCGTTCTCATCATTTTGTTTCTCAGTTTCAGCCCGCGAGCCGCATCGCATTCGTGGCCTTGTGTGCCATTTTGATCTACTGCATTTCCCGGTAATCTTGCGAACGACGAAGTGGCCTATGAGGAAGCCATCGAAAACGGCTTGGTTCAGCACCGTTCAGAGCTGGGATTTCCACCGAGTAAGGGAATTGCTGCGAGAGGCTCCGGAGTTGCTAGCTGCGACGAATCCAAAAGGCTTGAACGCGCTGCACATGGCGTGTGGGGTGCGGCCGGGCAAGCCAGGACTGTACGAAGCGAACGGCATCAAGACAGTCGCTGCCTTGCTGGATGCAGGGATCGATATCGAGAGCGTGGTTTTCAGAGACAACGACGGCGGTGAGTGGTGTGCGAATGCCGTATGGTTCGTGGTGGGCAATGGACAAAATCTTCCGCTGTTATGATTCTTGCTGAAACGCGGCGGCGATGGGCGCACGGCACTGCATGCGGCGGTGAACCCAAATCGCTTGGAGGTGTCGAATCTATACCTCGATGCGGGTGCCAACCCCTGGATCAAAGATAAACTGGGGATCACGCCGCTCGATCTCGCGAAGAAGCGCCGTGTGCCGAAGGATGTCATTGAGCGGATGGAGAGGATGCCTCGGCGCCAGTTCTCAGACCGCCTAAAAAGCAATTCTGGTGAGCTCCGATTATCGCCGTGGGGGCTTTCGGTCTAGCCGCGAGAGCACCCACGACGAAGCCATTCCTGATTTTGCCTATTGGATAAGAACACGAACTGGCTCCGACCTGGACCAAATGCGAACTATCCGATTTGCGGCTTACTCCGACGGCCTGGCTCTGAATTCGGAAAGCTCTAGCAGCCTCAGCCGTGTGCGCGCACGGCTGAGGCCGCGCAACGTTGATTGTGTTCGATCCTACTTCAGTATTTTGACCCAGCACCGCGAGAGCGGGCCTGTTCGTCTTCCTGAATCGTCTCTTCCCAATAAGGCCGCGTTCCGTAGTAATCGTAGATTCGCCTGCCCCAAGTGCGATCGGCCATATCGGGCCAGTTGTCCTTATCGAAGCCGGGCGCATTCTCGAATTGAGTTTTGTCTGCTTCGAAGACGAAGCATTTCCGGTCCTGATCCACTTTCAGCGCATCCCACGGTACGGCGAATAGCTTATTGCCCATTCGCAAGAATCCACCAAACGACAAAACCGCATAGGCGACCCGTCCGGTCGGAATGTCGATCATAATCTCGTCAACTTTGCCGAGATCCTCGCCGGCAGAGTTCTTGACCGAATCTCCAGCCAGCGTGCTGGCAGCCAGTACCCGGCGGTATCCGCGGTCCGGATCATTTTGAATAATTTTCTCGCGTTCCATCTTTAGATTTACCGTCTCCTTCTGCAATGGGTCCTGTCCTTGCCCCGCGCGGAGGCTCGGAACGTATGTTAGATGACCAAACTGGGAGCAGTACGAATCTGGGAGTATTTCCGGCCACAAAAGCGCCTCGTTTAGCGGCTCAACCCGATTTCTTTCCGCTCCATTAGTGTGAGGGCTTTCTTGATGGTTCGTTCGACATACTCGACTTGACGCTTTTCGCCGCCTTTGTGGGAGAGATCTCGACTCCGGATAGCCGACTCGACGTATTCTTGGGTTGTCCCGTGCGAAAGTGCATAGATCGCGTACGCCAAGTCGATGCGAGTGCCGGAATTACGACGGCGCGGTTGGGCGGTGAATCCCAAGCGCGTTCATCGCATCATGCGTGAAGACAATCTGCTCTGCCTGCGACGTCGGAAGTTCCTTGTGACC
>DASVGP010000189.1:0-49211 GCA_036379475.1 Bryobacteraceae bacterium
TCCGTTGAGCCTGTCAAACGCGGCCAAGCCAATCTCGGAGACTCCGACGTCTCACACGTCGGACGATTGATCGATGAGTTGGAGCATTCTTCAACTAAGCCCGTGGGCAGCTATCCTGCAAATCGACTTGGGCTCTACGACATGATTGGGAACGTTTGGGAGTGGTGTAACGACTACTTCGATCCTTTGCAAAGGCCGCAGATATCCTACAACCCAGCGGGTCCGCTCCGCGGTTTGGCGCGCATCATTCGCGGCGGCTCGTTTATCAGCACTACGTCCAACTGGGCGCACGGCCACCGATCGTCCATGGAACCTGAATACAAGAGCCGATTCACGGGATTCAGAGTCTGTCGCACGCTCGAACCTCAGCCGGTACTGTCTCCGGCAAATTCGAGCCCCAACTGGTTCGAGCCATTCAATCGCCGGCCGCCCGGTTACGAGACGTCGACCGGGAATCTTTCCTCATTAGTGACCGGCGTGAACTCGCTCGCGGAGTGGCAGGAGCGCCGCAAGGTGATCGAAGCAAAATGGCTCAAACTGTTAGGCTCGATGGAAATCAGCCCACCACCAACGCAAGCACGCTTGGTTGAAACCGTATACGGCCAGAATTACACGGCAAAACTGATGTACCTGCAAGTTGAGCCGAATTGGTGGGAAAAGATTTTTGTAATGATGCCCGCTGCCGAGATAAAGCGCCCGCTGCCAGTGGTCATTGTGCCGTTCTATGACGTGGATACCTCGGCAGCCCGTGATCTATCAGGACGGAAGTTTATGGGCGCGACTGTTGACGCTTATGCATATGACGCGGCACAAAAGGGATATATCGGGGTAGCAATTCGCTGGTTTGGCGAGAGTTATGGGGAAGGTTATACCGAGGCGGTTGCTAATCTGAAATTGCGCCATCCGAACTGTACCGGCCTTGGGAAATGGGTATGGGATTCCCAGCGCCTAATTGATTACCTGTTCACACTTCCGGAAGTAGATAGAGAGCGAATTGGAATCATCGGCCACTCTCTCGGCGGGAAGATGGCCTTGTATGCGGCGGCATTCGACCGGAGGATCACTGCCGTTGTCGCAAATGAGCTGGGAATCGGACTGCCGTTTTCAAATTACGAAGATTATTGGTACTTCGGCGACTTTATTCGCCACATAGACCATGGTACCGACCAGCACGAGTTAATTGGCCTAATTGCGTCCCGGCCGTTTCTGTTGATCGGAGGCGACAAATACGATACCGCTAAAAGCTGGTACTATATCAACGCGGCGCGGGAGGTTTATCAGCTCTATGGCAAATCGATGGATATCGGCTATTTCAACCACCATCAGGGGCACAGGCCCACTCCGGAATCTATGTGGCTCTCGATCGAATGGCTCGCGCATTTTCTGGGGCCTCCGGCATGATCCCCACAAGCTGGACTGAGCAATTTCGACGGAAATGGACAGACCGGAAAGAGGAGACCTTCTTTACCGTGGCGTCAGCCTCAGATGGTCTGGATTGGTCCATTCCATCACGGCGCCTTTTGCCTTGAGCTCGCGCGCGAGTTTATTATTTTGGTCGATTTTCCGATCGGGCAGCGGAGACATGCTCGTGAGTTGATGCATTTGGGGAGGGCGTCCGGTTTTTTTGATATCGGCGAGATAACCTCTCAGGCCAATAGCCCTCGCGAGATTCAATTTGGGCTAAAGGTAGTGTTCTGAAATGCCTTTTTGGAATAATTTGGTGTACATTCATTGGCGGCGGCCTCCGGTATTCCCATCGATCGCGCATTTTCTTCTACCACGAGGACAAAGCGTTTCCGTTCTGATGCTCGCGCTATTTAGATGGGTGTCGCCCGTGGCCGCGGCGTTCTCAAAACGGCCCCCGCCGCGAGACCACTGTAGCCGCGTAGCGATCTCCACGGTAAAGTGAACGTGCATGTTCGACAAGTTCGCCTTCCACGCTATAGACATTCCTTTTCAAGCAGAGGAGAGCCGCGCCGCGCTTTATCTGGAGCAAATCCGCCTCCTCCTTTCCCGCCGGAATTGCTTCAATTTCTTCTTCGGACCAGCTCAACTTTACGCCAAAGTGGGTTTCTAGCAAAGAATAAAGGGATCTCTTCTCGAGGTTCTGGTGGTCGAGCCCAGGAAAGAGGCGGGCGGGTAAATGCGAGGTCTCAACCCCTACTGGTTGGTTATCAGCAAGCCGCAGGCGGCGAATGACAAATACCTCATCGTTCCTTCCTAATTTCAGCGCTTCGCAAATCTCGGGCCCCGGGACAACCGATTCAAGTAAGAGCACTTTCGATGACGGCTTCAGTCCGCGGCGCATCATCTCTTCGGTAAAGCCGCGCAGTTCCTGCGTGTTCTTCTGCAAACGGCCAGCGGCAATCAAAGGCCGTTTCCCCTTGGCTACGGTCAACAGGCCCTCGGTTCGCAGAACTTGGAAGGCTTGCCGAACCGTCATTTTGCTGACCGCCAGTTCGGTGGCCAGCTCGCCCTCCGACCAAAAAGGTGTACCAGGCGAAATGGCCCCTGACTGGATCGTTTCTTTCACTTGGTCCGCGATTTGGCGATAAAAGGGCACGAAACTCGTTCGATCCAGGGTGATCGGCGCGGGCGGAGTAGAAGTATGGGAGGGTGCGGGTAATGCCTTCAACATGTATTGGTCTCTAGCCATGTAGCTTGCTATCTGAGTATATCTGCATTACAATTTGAGAATCAACTTGCAACCAGCCCATGATTGATCTTCTCGCAAGGGAGCCGACTCTTAGGAGAGCGTTCATGGAATGGGTCGCGGCAATCGTTCGCAACTTGAAAAATGGACTGCTCCTCTCCTGCCAGGAGCCCGACGATTCGCCTCTCAACCAACCCGGAATCATAGCAGCGCTGGCCAGATCCGCGGAGGCATGCGGCGCGGTTGGTGTGCCCATAACGGCGCAAAGAATATCCGGGCGGTCTGCTCGGCTGTGGACATTCCCGTGGTGGGGGCTCGAGAAGTTGGGGCGCGGCATCACACCGGTTTACATCACTCCGACGATTGCCTCCGCCCTGCGGGTGGCTCGTGCTGGCGCTTCGATCGTCGCCTTGGATTGCACAGCGCGGCAACGACCCGCAACGAGTCGATCGAGAGGATCATCGGAGAGCTGAAGCGGAAATCGCAGTCGCTCATAATGGCAGACGTATCTACGGTTGACGAAGGTATTGCCGCGGCCGGAATGGGGATCGATCTGATCGCGACCACACTCCACGGCTACACAACAGGCGGAAATCATGATGACCGCAGGCCTGCATTCGGACTGCTGCGCCAACTCGTACACAAGGTTCCGGTGCCGGTTATCCTTGACGGGCGCGTTCGTACTCCGGCCGATCTGCGCAAAGGGGTCCACTGGCAAAGCATCGGGCAAGTGGCAAACATTCCGGGCTTTTGAACCATCGCAGAGATTCCGTATGAGCCTTTTTCTGGCGGTCGATGGTGGCCAGACCACGACGAAAGCGCTGCTGGCCGACGGATCATCGGGGCACATCCTGGCCCGCACCTCCGCTGGGCCCAGCAATCACACCGAAGAGCCCGGAGGCCCGGAGCGCCTCGCGCGTGTGACCGGCGATGTGATTGCGAGCCTCTGCGACCAAGATCCGGAATTCGCCGCCGCGTGTTTCAGAATGACGGGCGAAATCCGCCTGAAAACGTAAATCCTTTCGCGAGCACGTGCGAACGCCTCAGCGTGCTCGATCGGCCCAGCGTAATGATTGCCAGCAGGACCAGCCCCCCTGCCGCCATCCACCGCCTGTCCTTCAGCCCAGTCAGCTTCCACTCGCCAGTGAAAAATCCCCAAGCGTTCGCCGTGAGGAGACCAGCCATCAAGCTCAGCGGCCACCCGATGGTGGGACCAAGCTTTCCCAGCTTGGGCGCGGCCAATCTCCTTAAACCAGAGGAACAGGCAAAAGGGCTTCTCCCGTCCACCTTGTAGTCATCCAGTGACAGCATCTGTCACCAACGCGTCAATGTAGCTCCGGTTCTATCGGGTGAATCCGCCCACTCCAGCCCTCCGCAATCCGAGGATTAAGGGTTAGGCTGCTGCAAGAGATACCCAAAGTAGTAGTCCCAGTAGTGATCTCGCAGTGCATTTTTAAGATGCGAGTTTTGGCAGAACGCCACCTCATATCCAGCTTCGTGGAGATAATCCGAGACGATTTTGACACCAGGGGCGAGCGGGCGGTCCTTATTGTCAATCACGCCGTTGCGCCGGGAATAAAGCCCGGTGAGAGTCGTGGCACGGCCCGACGCGCATAAGGCGTTCACCGTAAACGCAACCCGGAAACACATGCCTTCACGCGCGAGGCGGTCCATATTGGGTGTTCTGATCAGCTTACTGGCCGGCTCTGATCCCATCTCAAGGAGGCAGATTCCCTGCCCGCCATATAGCTGAACTCATCCGGGCGCTAACCGTCGGTCATGAAAAATACAAAGTTGGGCCGATTCGATTTTGCCGATGCGCGATTTTGCGCTGCGCCGGAAGAAGCGGCTGCTGCGCTTCCGCTGGCGATGGCAGCGAGCTTTAAAGCATCCCGGCGAGAAAGCTTCAGCACCAGGAACATCCCAAAACTAAGTCAAACCGCCCCCAAGGAATTCGCATCGCTTCCGAAGCGGCACACTAGAAAGTAAGCCGCGCCCCGAGTTGAATGATCCGCGGATCACGAGCGCCGACGATGTGGCCGAATGACGGTGTGCCCAATGTCGTACCGACACTGCTGAATTGTGCGTGGTTGAAGATATTAAAGAATTGGCCGGTGATCTCCAGAGAGGTCGACTCCCTCAGCTTCACGTCCTTGGTAACCGAGAAGTCCCAATTGCTAACACCGGGCCCAATAAACAGGTTCCTGCCCGCATCACCAAACGTTCCCAGACCAGGCATGGAGAATGCATTCGTCGTAAAGAACTCATTGAACCCCCCTAGCCGCGCAACGGGAGCGATGGCATTAGGGCGCTGTCCTAGTGCGCCTGTGCCAGCACGGTCACCCGGAATAGTGACTGTGAGTGGAAACCCGGACGAGAAGGTTGTAACGCCCGCTATTTTCCAGTTCCCCAAGATTTGGCTCAACCATCCGTGATCGCCTGAGAAGAACGGCAAGCGGTATACATAATTTGCGACGAAGGCATTGGGTTGGTCGTTAGAAGATAGTGCCCACTCATCGGTTTGTGGCGCGTTGGCGTTCATCGGAGTGGCTACGTCGTCCATGGTTTTGGAGTACGTGTATGCCACCTGTACGGAAAGGTGCGAAGTCAGCCGCCGTACCAGGGCGATCTGCAAGCTGTTGTAATCTGAGTTTCCGATCGTTTGCCAAGTGCCGATCGTTGCGAATCCAGGGTAGCGCCTCATTGCATTGGCGCTGATCTGGCCGCTCGCGACCGCCATACTTGGAAAGGGCTGATTGATATCAGGCTCGACAAGAATATGCTCCCCTCTCGATCCGACATAACCCACCGATAGCAGAAAGCTGGCTGGTAGCTGCCGCTGGATTTGCACCGAGTACTTTTCATAGGTGGGAATATCCCAGGGGGAGGCAAAGCTTGTCAGGGACCCTGGAAAACTCCGTTGAATGCCCCCCGCTGGATTACTGAATTTCGTATTAAAAATGGAAACACTATCATTGAATGGCGGGTTTCCTCGTGTTTGAGCGGGAAAGGTTTGCCAGCGGTCATAAAATGTGCCAAAACCAGCCCTTAAGACCGTCTTGTTGTCGCTGGTCAGCGTGTACGCGAGACCTACGCGCGGCTGAAATGTGTCGTAGCTCGCGTTAAAAACGGAAAGCCCATAAGGGCTGCCTGAGCCGATAACCTCAATGCCATTTGTCGGGTTTGCCGTTCCAGGCTGTATTTGGCCATTGGGAAGTACTACGGCAGCTGTCGAAAAGTTGAAGTTCGAGGGGATGAAGTAGGATAGCGTGCGTGTAGGGTCCGTTTCAGGCGGGAACGACTCGTAGCGAACGCCAAGCGTTAGGGTCAACCGAGGCCGCACCTGAAATGTATCCTGCACGTAGGCTGACAAATCGGTCCAATACAGCGGGCCTCCGACATGCGTCGACGATTCCGTATATTCGAATGCGTCGCCCAGCAGCAAATCCGCCAGACCATCGCCCGAAGAGCCGCCTGTGAAATTAAACGTGCCGTTGTTGTTCGCTGAACTCTGATCCTGGATCTTGTTTTCTTTATCCATACCTCCGCCGAATACGACGGTGTGTTTGCCCTTTACCCAGGTGACGTTTTCTTCAACCTGATAGCTCGCCTGATGGATATTCTGCGGCCATATGTATTGCAAACCTGTGTAACCGGACATGAAGACACTGGGAATCATCCAGGATGTATCCGTGGAGGTATTGAAGACACGTGGAACGTTGAATCCTGGAAAACGGAAGCGCGATGCAGCGGGTAATGTGGAGGGCGCGAGCGACCCGTGATAGTAATAAAAAGAGGTAGAACTTAGCAAGGTTGGGCTGATCGTGTAAGAAGCAGTGATCCCGCTTGCCTGGAGGTCATCGGGCTCCGTGCTTGCTGTTACGCCTGGAATTGCATTGCCCGAAAACAGTCCGTATGGGCTATTCAGCCTCGTGTCGTCATACGCGTAGTGTGCTCTTATGTCTAGCTTGGAAGTCGCGTTATAGTCAAGGCTGCCGAAGCCCTCATTGAACATCGTGCGATCAGGTTCTGACGAAGTATAGTTTTCTCCGCCTACATTAAATCCCGCCGAAGGTGGCGGATAATAGTTTCTCAGCAGTGCTTCCGCATTGCTATCCAGGATCGCGGAGGGGATTTGATTATTGGGGAAAGGATTGCCGGTTGTCGGATCGTGTATCGCAGACAAACCGCTGAAGTCACCGTCAAGCTGAGCAGCTGTGGGCACACGACCCACCCGGGTGCTGGTGGCTTCCGCGATGCGACGGAATTCCCCGGAAAAGAAGAAGAAAAGTTTGTTTTTTATGATCGGGCCGCCTAATGTCCCTCCGAAATCGTTGTATCGGGTTTCGGGACGGCCTGCAGCAAAGAAATTGCGCGCGTTTAATACATCGTTTCGAAAGAACTCATAGAGGTCACCGTGAAACTGGTTCGTGCCCGTCTTAGTGATTACATTAATTGTGCCGCCGGCATTTCTCCCGAACTGCACCCCGTAATCGTTGCGTACGATGTGCATTTCCTGGACAGCATCCAAGCTGATCGATACGTAGTTGTTCCCATTGTATGTGTCTTCGTTCCGTCCGCCATCCAATAGCACATTTGTTCCATCCGTGCTGGTTCCTGCGAAAGAAAACGACGCGCTTGTATTCGACGCAAATCCTGGCTGCTGTGGTTCATGCGAGGCCACACCGGGTTGCAGCGAGACTAATTGTGGAAACGTTCGCGTGCTGAGTGGAATGTTTTGAATCTGGGCTTGGAAAACATGGCTCCCTAGAGTTGCCGAAACCGTGTTAACAGCAGAGACGGAACTCGTGACGGTTACGGTCTGCTGCGCAGAGCCCACTGCGAGCACAGCATCGACTTTCAACGATTGACCAGCGCTTAGGGGGATCGCTGTCCGGACGAAGCTCTTGAACCCGTGCTTCACGAAGTCCAGCCGATAGGTGCCGATAGGGACCTCCAGAAATTGGTAGCCACCGCTATTATTCGATGTCGTTTCCTGTCGGCGTTGGGTGGCCTGGTTGGTAAGGCTCACCTCGGTATTTGGAATAGCGGCGCCAGTCTGGTCTTTAACCGTTCCGATAAAAGTTCCCGTGTTTGATGTTTGGGCGCGAGAAGGGATCGGGGCAAGGAGCGCGAATGCCAGGCCCACGCCAAGAGCCGCCAGCCCCCTGGCATGGCTTTTTAGGATCGTATCCCCCCTCAGTCGGAAATTGGTATTCATCGAGTCCCACATGATTCGAAAGGCCCTCTTCTGTTGTGATAAACTACAAGACTAGCTACATATAAAAGTACAGCGCGACGGGGGCCGTTGTCAAGGGGAAATATTGAGATTTTTAAATTTCCCTTGGCGCGCAATAATTGAATCTCTTCCAATTTTTGCGAGAGTCGGAGAGGAGAGGAGAGGTCAGAGCGGAGTTACACATGGATTCTGATAACGCGATAGGCGCAGCGGTGCAGCTGGAACCTTTACGGGAGAAAGTCGCTCTTGCACTCGCTATTCTTCTTACGTTCGGTGGCGGATTTATGTACGCGCAAAGGCCACCAATGAAGGCCGAGAAACCGGCTCCGCGGGCGACTCACAGCATTGTTTCTGCCGACTTTAAGAAGATCGATCCGGCGATGGTCAAAAGTGGCGGAACGCTTTTCCGGTCCCATTGCGCCTTTTGTCACGGTGCGGATGCGAGGGGCGGAGAAACCGGACCGAATCTGCTGCGCGCCGAAGTTGTGCTCGACGACGTAAACGGCAACGAAATCGCTCCGATCGTGCATGGTGCACGGGTGAGCAAAGGAATGCCGAAATTCAATCTCTCGATGAAGCAGATCCAAGACATTGCGGCGTTTCTACATCAGCAGATTGAAAATGCCGCTCTGTATGGGACCTACAAGATCCTGAACATCGTCGATGGGAACGCAAATGCTGGCAAGGAGTATTTCTACGGCGCGGGCCGCTGCAGTACCTGCCATTCGGTCACCGGCGATTTGGCCCATATCGGATCGAAAGACAAGCCGGTGCAGATTCAGCAGAAAATCGTAGATCCCCGGAGCTCACTGGGTCCGGACCGGGATCCCGTGATTGCAACTGTGATGCTGCCCAATGGCCAGTCTTTTACCGGTGTCTTGGATCACATTGACGATTTCAATGTGGCTCTGACGACGAGCAGCGATCATTACCATTCATTTTCCCGCCATGACGATGTGCCCAAGGTTGTGCTAAAAGATCCGCTGGCGTTTCACAATGAAATGTTAACCAAGTACACCGACACAGAGATTCACAATCTGACGGCGTATCTGGTGAGCCTAAAATAAGATGCCGATCCGCTTTCTGCTCCTCCTGTTTCCTGCCGCGCTCATGGGCCAGATGCTTAATCCCTCGCTTTTGCTGAAGCCTCCGACTAATGCGTGGCCGACTTACAACGGCGATTACTCCGGACGCCGCTTCAGCCCGCTCAACCTAATCAATGAATCGACCATCGACCGGCTAAACCTTGCGTGGGTATTTCGCGTGCAACCGGGCGATACGCCCGGTTCCATTGGAGGCGGAGTAGCAGACAAGGCAAGAGCAGCGCAATTCCTGCACGCCCGGTCGAATTACGACATCAAATCCACTCCCCTCATGGTGGACGGAATCCTGTACTTCACAACCACGGACAACACCTGGGCTGTCGATGCGCGTTCCGGACGCGAGCTCTGGCACTATTATTGGCGTTCGCTGGGAGGCATTCACATCGGCAATCGCGGCATTGGCATGTACGGGAACTGGTTATACTTCGAGACACCGGACGATTATCTGGTCTCGCTCGATGCAAGGACCGGGAAAGAGCGATGGCACATAAAAATCGCGGATTATAAACAGGAGTACTTCTCTACTCCGGCACCCGTGGTTGTTGGCGATCATGTGATTGTCGGCACTGGGGGCGATTCGCTTGATGTGCCAGGCTTCCTGGAAGCACGCGACCCGAAGACAGGTAAGCTGCAGTGGCGCTGGTGGACGGAACCCCTAAAGAAGGGCGATCCCGGATCGGACTCCTGGCCCAACATCGAGTCGATGCGGCACGGCGGCGGCATGACCTGGGTCCCCGGAACCTATGATCCCCAACTCCACCTGTATTATCTCGGCACGGGCAATCCAAATCCGGTCATGGCGGGACAGAGCAGGAAGGGCAAAGACCTGTTTACCTGCACCATTGTGGCGCTCAACGTGGACACCGGAAAGCTCGTGTGGTATTTCCAGGCCTCATCACACGACACGCACGATTGGGACGCGGTGCAGACCCCGGTTTTGATCGACGGAACGATTGACGGAAAGCCGCGCAAGCTGCTGGCGCAGGCCAGCCGCAACGGCTATTTCTTTCTCCTCGACAGAACTAATGGAAAAGATCTGGTTTCAAAGCCGTATATCGACACTTTGAACTGGTCCCTGGGAGAGGATTCCAAAGGGCATCCGATACCCAATCACGATAAGGATCCGAAGGTAGACGGCGTTCTGGTTTCGCCTGCGAGCGGCGGCGGAACGAATTGGCCTTCGCCGACATTCGACCCCCAAACCGGCCTTTTCTATGTGAGCGCCTTGCAATCGTTCGCTGAGTTTTATCTGACCGATACGAGTAAGCATCCGCAAGGCTACGGCGCGACGCAGCGTCAGGCGGGCAATCGGGGTACGGCGCTGCGCGCGATCGATTACAAAACCGGCAAGACCGTCTGGAAGCATAAGTTTCCAGTCGGCGAAGACTCGGGGCTGCTCTCCACCGCCGGCAAACTGCTGTTTTCAGGCGACGGCGCCGATCATTTGGTCGCCTTCGATCCCGCCAACGGACATATCTTATGGCATGCCGGGCTCGGTGCCAATGTCAGCAACGGCCCCGAGACGTTCACCGTCGACGGCAAACAGTACCTGGTGGTCGGAGCTGGAGATTCGCTGTATGCGTTCACGCTCGCACATTAGTTCTGGAACTCATATAGATCGGAGCACAGCTAATTAAGCTTCACCAAAGCTCCATGTTCCGCAACACTGCGTTGTGCTGCATCCATAAATTCGAACATCTCCAACGTTTCGTTGTTCGGCACAGGCGGCACTTTCGTGGACATAAAGTCCACAATCTGCCTCACGAGAGGTACGTAGCTGAAGGAAATATTAGTGTCTGCGCGAAGCTTGTTGTTCTTGAGGAAGACGATGGCTCCCCACTTCCCGTACGGGCGCTGCAGGTGTAGGGTTCCCAGACGCCCATCCTTCCAGCGACCGGTGATTACATCCGAATCGCCCGAAGAAATTTCCGATACAGCCACACAGCCGGTTCCAAACAGCGTGTAGAGCATGGCGAGGCCGTGAATACCATACCAGGTTAGTTTCAATTGCTGGTGCGGTTCGGTCGGGCCAGGAGCCCAAACGATCGCGCTGATCATAGCGGATGTGCGCATTCTGGCTGTAGAACCGAAGCGGAGGGCGGAGGCGCTGAACCAGGGGATATGATGCTCCTGCGCAAGGCTGGCGATTGCTCTTGCGCCGCTGAGCGAATCGGAAAGGGGCTTGTCGATAAACATCGGCTTTCCGCAGGCCATTGCCTGGCGGAATTGCCGCAGGTGCTTACGTCCGTCTAGGCTTTCAAGTAGCAAGCCATCGACCATCGGACAAAGATCTGAAATCGACCCGACGATCTTCACACCCCACTTCTCTCTCATCTCTTCTGCATATCGATTCACATTCCTGGCGCTCTCTTTTACATCTGGACTTCCGCCCTTCCATGCAGCAACCACGTGTGCACCGGAAATATGACCGGGTGCCCCGGGATCGTTCAGAATGTGCGTAAATTCAACCGCGTGAGAAGTATCCGTGCCGATAACTCCCAGTCGGATGTTATTAGCAGCAGCGAGTGGAAGCGTAATGATCAGGAAGAGAATGGAAACGTGCAGCATGCCTTGAGTATATATGCTCTCGTGTGATGCCATTATTAGGAGTCCGTCCGAGATTTAGCCTGCTAAAAGCTAAGATCGGATTGGAAAGCAAATGGATCGATCACAGAAGCCTCGCATCAGCGCAAACCGCACGTAAAATCCCTACCAGGCGGATTTGTCAGCGGTGAAACGAGACACTGTTCGGTTATTGGCCCTCTGCGTACTCCTGATAAGCCTTGGCCACCCCAGCTTGTATGTAATTGCCGTGATGGATGAGCACACGATAGCGGAATGTTAAGGAGTGGCCTTCACGTATTGCCCAACTTCCGTCATTCTTGGGGTTTTTCGTGAACTCGCGGATGCCAAAAGGATTCGCCGCAAACAATCCGTAGCCGCGTGCGTGCCAATACGTCGGATGGCGAAAACTCCGAGGACTATCAAAGATTGCCACACCTAGGCTTTCTCCATGGACGACGCCATCGTAGTCTACCCAATTGGCGCGCTTACCCCATATGCCCTTGTCTCCATGCGTGCCCTTTGAATTCACCATACGGGCGGGCGGAGAGTTGAGCGCCTTCGCCAAGCGGATGGCAAACGTTCCCTCCTTGGTGTCTCCCATCGTGACGGGGGCGCCGTGGTTCGCTTTAATCACAAACTCACAATCAATGATACGGTTTTGGCTGTCTCCCTGGAACGTAAAACTCTGCGTCTCTTCCGCAATCACCCGGCCCCGGGGGCCGACTAAATCGAAGTCCGAGCGTAAGGTCCCAGACTGCGGGCCACCCTGAGTCTCCTCGAGCTTGCGGAACACCGTACGTCCAAACACTGAATCGTCGCTCCACTTTGGAAATTTCGCTTCTCCCCAAAAATCGATGCCATCGATATCGCCATGGCCGAAGTACATCGGACGTTGGTGAGGTTCCAGGCTTGGATCTTTACGGTGTTGAGCAGGAACCTTATCACCAATAGGGAAGTTTCGCGTGACAATCGTTCCCTGTGCGCTCCGTAAGGGCTGAAAATACGGCTTCGGTATTGCCGGATCAAAATAATATGTCGTAAAAGGTTTGCCTCCAACCAGTACATCAATGTGATCGCCGGATCGCTTGAACGCAACTGGCTCAGAAGCGCTTTTGGCAAAGCAACACGTACACAGCAACATCGCGGTTGCCGGAATCATTCTTCCAATGTTCAGCTTCATCGGACGCCTCGCAAATTTATTATGGTTTCTAAAATTACCACAGGTCTGTGCTCATGTATTTCAGACCGGAATCGGGAATAATAACAACGCATGTCTTGCCGTGGAAATCGCTTCCTAGAAGTCTTGCCGCAGCCGTGAGATTGGCGCCCGCTGAGAAGCCCGCGAATATCCCTTCGAGGCGGGCAAGTTTCCGAGACCATTCAATCGCATCGGCATCGTTTACCTGTATAAATCCGTCCACCTGCTCCCGGCGAATCATCGGGAGTTCCCTGATCGCGTAGCCGCCACCCTGAATTCGGTGCCGGCTGTCGGTAATACAGCCACCTGAAAGCGCCGGCGCATTTTCAGGCTCGGCAATGTAGCAGCGTGTTAGCGGATCCGCTTCTTTAAACGCCGCAGCGCAACCGGCAAATGTGCCCCCAGTGCCTACAAAATCGCAAAAGACATCCAGCGTACACGAAGCATCTGCTAGGATCTCACGGCCAGTATGTAAGTAGTGGGCTCGAAAGTTAGATGTGGAATAAAACTGATTCGCCCGAAATGCATTCCTTTCCCGCACGATCCGGGCGCATTCCTCTTCGAGGAGCGCCAAATCTGCTCCTGAAACCTGCCCATGTATAGAGCCCGTGCATTGAGGCACTATAATGACTTCAGCTCCCAATGCTGACATCATTCTTGTGCGCTCTACGGAATTGCCTTGAGACATTATTGCTACAAAAGGATAACCCTTGGTTGCACAAACGATCGCAAGTCCAGTACCGGTATTGCCGCTAGTAACTTCCACGACCGTACGTCCCGGCTGTAACACTCCTTCTCTTTCGGCATCTTCAATAATCTGGCGGGCAACTCGATCCTTCTTTGACCCTCCTGGATTAAGGTACTCTAGCTTCGCGATGATCCTGCCGCCGGCCAGTTCGGAAATCTTCGGCAGGTCCACGAGAGGCGTATTCCCAATTGCGCCAGCTACAGATGGGTACATTGCAGCAATTAATTCGAACCGGCTAGGCAACGATTTGGTTAATCATGCTTTCAACTGATCCACTATCTGTTCCGCTTCAGTGTCCCAATAGAGTCGCTTTCCCGACCAATACGACTGTGCCGCCATAATGCACACGATTGCATGAGAAAACCCGTTGTCGACCGTTGCGTTAGGCTGTTGTCTGTCCCGCATCGCATTCAGCCAATGCATGAGATGGTTCGCGTCATCATCGCTCGGGCCATCCGAATTGGGCTCCCTTGTATTGGGCACTCGTATGATTCTGGCTTGATCCGGGGCTGGGCCCATACCAGGCGGCGCAGTATAGCGCGGGCCGGCGACTCCCTCCCGCTTGACCGCCTGGCGGCCTCCTTCCTTGGTAACGACGAACAGGGATGCGCCCTCGCCGCCATAGTTCTCGATTGTGCCATCACGTCCTTGAATACGGCTGCAACTACGATAGCTGTTGCCGAACGTCGTCGAATAGGTATATAAAAATCCCTTGGGATATGTAAGCGAAACGGTTGCGGTATCTGGGTTTTCTCGTCCATCTTTCCAAGCGAAAATGCCCCCGGTCGCAACTGCGCTGATGGGGTGAGTTTCATCCGTCCAGAGATGAACGAGATCAGATCCGTGACTTAGCCACTGGTCGAAAATACCCGATGAGAACTCCTGATACAAGCGGAATTCCAAGTACACGTGCGGGTCAAAGGGACGATACGGCTTGCCTAAAAGCCAACGGTGCCAATCGGTGTCCTCCTGCTTAAGCAGGCAAGGATGTTTTCCATCATCCAGCATGCGGATATAGCGCCACCGCTCCTGGTTCACGTTCCACTCCTGGGTGATCCGAACGATCGGCCCAATTCGGCCCGAGCGGATAATGTCGCGAACCGCTAGTGGATACGGTTCGCTCCGATGCTGCGTGCCCATTTGCACCACTTGCTTGGAGTTCTTAACAGCAGCACGTGCGGCCTTCGCTTCGTCAAGGACATTCGCAAACGGCTTTTCCACGTAGCAATCCTTGCCAGCCTGCACGACTTCGGCGCAAAGCTTGGCATGCTGGAAATCGCCGGTAGCAATCATCACGCCGTCTATCTCGGGATTCGACAGCATCTGCTCAGAATATTTGTATTGCTTCGGCTCCGCGGCGAACATCTCTTTCACCTGTTGCGCACGGCGCTCGCGGGCGAGGCTCCAGATGTCACAAACGGCGATCGTTTCGACAGGCGTGCGGCTGGAGGCCATATGAACCATATGCACGTGGCCGTGGCTTCGTGAACCGCATCCTAGCTGACCGATCCGAATGCGATCATTCGCCCCCAGTACACGCCCGTAAGATCGAGCGGATAGTGCTGTCGCGGAACCCGCCAGCACGGCCCACGCCGTATTCGTCAGAAATGTTCTCCGATCTGTTTTCGAATCCGACGTCTCGCCGGATTCGTCGCCAAGTTGAATATTCATACCCACGGCTTCCTTATCGACTTGTTCGTTCGAGCGGCCTCACTACTCGCTCTTCCAACGCGCTCGCGTGCGCAGGCGCGTGACGAAAGCGCCTGAACAGTTCACTTTGTAGCTGCACTTTCGATATACCTCACCTTGCGAAACTGCTTGGCGGCCATATCATTATTTCCGAGTTTTCGGTAGAGCCTCGCTAATTGATAATAGGTACTTACATCCGTAGGGCGAAGCTCTGCGGCTCGGCTCAAATTAGAGATAGCCTCACGGTAGCGCTTTAACGCAATCAACACCTTGCCTCTCAGATAAAAGACATCCGCATCCGATGGCGCACTTGTTTCCGCCAGAGATAGTTCGCGGAGAATGCCAGCGTAGTCGGGGTGCGCGTCCCTTAACATCGCCTGCGCAATGAGCAGGTGAAGCATTGGATAACGTGGGTTGTGGCGTTCTAGTCCCTGGAGCGCCTTCACTTCCTCGGCTGTCTTCCTCATGCGCCGCTCTGCGTCCGCCAAGCTGATATATGCCTGATCGATATTCGGATTCTGGCGGAGCAGATTGTGGATTATTTGAACGCCAGGCATGTATTGGCCTGCACGGATCAGATCTGCACCGAGCGGCAACAGAATCGTGGGCGAATCTCCAAGCTGGAGCCGCGCCTGCTTGAGGACTTCTACTGCATCTGAATATTTCTGGGATTGCTCATACAGGTCGGCAAGAGCCAAATAAGAATTTTCCCGCGAAGCGTCGAGCTTAATTGCTTTCCGTAAATATTGTATTGCTTGCTCCGGCTCTCCGAGGCTTTCATAGCTCAGACCAGCAATGCCGGCCGCCGCCGCCCGCGTCTCATTCGGCAATGCGAGGTGTTGTTCGACAGAAGTCGCGTTATCGATAGAATCGTCATATGCGCCGACCATATTCTCCAATACAGCAAGCTGCACTCTGGAAATGGGATTCCCATCGGAGACCTTGTCAGCCCGGAGAGCTTCTGCCAGAGCAAGAACAGATAATCTTTTTTCAGCAAGGAACCGGGCGAGCGCCGTGTGGGCCTGCTCATCCTTGGGGAACCGTATTGACACATCTCTAAGGTTTGCCTTAAGTGCCGTCATGTCGCCCAAGGAAAAATTGGCGCGGACCTGCATGATGAGAGGCATCGGAGACGTTGATTGGAGCCGGTCGGCCGTTTGAAAGGATACACGAGCGCCTGCAAAGTCTCGTGCTGCTAACTGAGCCACCCCCAGCCCATAAAAGCCTCTCGCACTATTGGGGAACAGGCATATCGCCTTTTTGTATAGATGAATTGCCGCGGTGGGGCGCCGTTGCCGCATTGCTGCTTCGGCTTGGCTATCCAACTCTTTGAATTGTGAAATGGTGTTGCCAGGCTTCAGAGATTGATCGGGACAAGTGCTGGCAGCGACCAAAGCGGAGCAGCCAACAAGCAGTGCCAGGATATTGCGCAATTTAGCCCACCGTGCAGTGAACCGGTGCACACCAATCAAGCTCATACGTATCTTTTCTCGTTGGATCGCGCCGCAGCGGCTGTTGGTTACCGTTCCGATCGGTTGCCCGACTCATCACATTGTATTCACCCGGTCTGGCGTTCCATGGATAGCTCCACCTCGTCCAACCATACCGAGGGGAGTGGGGGCTCAAGGTCGCGGGATCCCAACGCTTTCCGCTATTCGTTGTAACGAGTACACTGTCAATTGCCGCGCTCCCGGACCATGCGAAGCCCCATACTGAATAACGGCCCGCCGGGATTTTCGACGCGTCGGACGGCCAAGCGATGGCCGATTTAACCTTTACTGACGAAACTCGCGCAACACGCAAATGGCCATTTTGGCGCGTCAGGCGATTATACTCACGATTCATTCCGCTCTTTTCGAATACGGTGTCCCGATCGCCAGGTCCCAAAACCACAATGCGCTGCAGCCATTTCACGGAATCCATTCCATACCATCCCGCGAGTAAAGCCCGCGCTGGAAATCCATTCCGCTTCGGGAGAGCCAAATCGTTAAGTTTGTAGGCCACGAGGCTCGATGGATCGAGGCACTTCTTCATCGGAACGACTTGGGAATACGGAAGCAAGGGCCGATCCGAAAGCAAATGGCCGCGATCTGCGCCTTCTAACAAAACGGAAGACGCATCGGAGGCGGGATGAGCTGTTGCGAGAAGCACCGAGATAGGAACTCCTTCCCACACACCATTACTTACGGCGGAACCGTTTGCTCCGTTCCCTGCACACTCCAGGACAGCTTCGAGTTTCCTGCTGGGCAATTCCACAAGATCGCTAAAGCCCAATGCATACGAGTGCTGCACACGTCCCTCAACACGCAAACTCCAGGTCTCCAATGACACCTTGGGAGGCTCGAAGTGGTCCCGAACGAAGAACATTCGAGACGGAGTCACCGTCCCCTGAACCGATCGAAGTGGGTACGCGAGATTTTGTAATCCAGCTCCTCGCATCGTCAGCCCCCAGGCGAAGCCGGCGCCTGGAAGCAAAAGTAATTCTCTCCTGGTCACTAAAAAATCAGCTTAAGCGCCATTTGCATGATGCGCGGGTCACGCGCGCTCGTAATCTGGCCGAACGTACCATCACTAACAGTTGTATCCGGGTTATTAAACTGAGGGTGGTTGAAGAAGTTGAAGAATTCCGCCCGATACTCGAGCCTCATGCTCTCGCCTAGCATAAAGTTCTTGTGAACAGCGAAATCGATATTGAACGTTCCCGGTCCGATCAGGATGTTCCGCCCCGCATTGCCAAACGAATTGTCCGCAGGCGTAGTAAATGCATTCGTAGTAAACCACTCCGCAAGTCTTTGGTCTAGCGATCCTTGGATGTAATGCGGAGGTGAGATGACCTGCGCTTGATCGTTCCCGAACTCAGGCAAGCTAAATGAGTAATCGCCACCCGACGTTATATTCAATGGAAAACCGCTCTGCCATGTCCAAATAGCTGAGGTTGCCCAACCGCCGAGTACGGCCTTGGAGAGTCCTTTCTTGGGAGATGGTAACTGCCATAGATAGTTGAGCACGAAGCGATTCGGAACGTTGAAGTCGGAGACGCCCCGATAGGCGCGGATATCGTACGGATTTATGATGTTAATACTACACAGATCGGTCTGAGATGATTCCTCATCGATGCTCTTCGCGTAAGTGTAATTGGCGCGTACGGTAATCCCGTGAGCAAAGCGCTTCTCCACTTCAACTTGGAGCGAATTATAGCTGGAATTGGCTGCCGACGCATCCTCCGTAATCTGTTCAAACTGCTGATATGGCCGGCGGTCTTGTTCATTATCGATCGTCGCAGTCGGACTCGGTAGCGGTGCATTCACGTCCGTATTGTATGAGAGATAAGTTCCCTTTGACCCAACATAGCTGGCCCGCAATAACACGTTCTTGGCTAGCTGGTGCTCCAATGTCAAATTCCAACTCATCACCTGGGCAGGATGCCAGTTCGACTGATAAGAAACCGCTAATGGAAGTGGAAGCGCGAAAGCGACATTTGATGAAGGGGCCTGTGGTGCATATTGAGCCGGGAAAGGATTGATGGCTCCCTGATAGGGATCCATAAAGGGAACCCTCAGACGCTGGACTTGTGGGCTCCAGGGTGGACTATCCGCAAAATTGTTGAACGCCTCGATGAATGGTGGCTGATTGAAAACGCCCCATCCTCCTCGAATTACGGTTTTACCATTCGTCCCAAAATTGTATGCGAATCCGAATCTCGGGCCCAGTTGCGACCAATTAGACGCGAAGCCGCCCGCCGGGCAACCAGCATCGCCGGCGAAAAGATATCCCTCTGGCGCATTTGGGAATTTTTGCGATTGCGAGCCCGGCCGAAAGCACTCTGTTCGTCCGAGTGTGTCCGAATAAGGAATAAACGGATCCCAACGCAATCCGAGATTTAACGTGAGGCTCCTGCTAACGTGATAGTTATCCTGCACGAAGAGGTCAGCGAGATTCGCCCGCCGGTCGTAGAACTCACCTCCACCCTGAACAAACTTCTGAAGATATCCAAGGAGGAAATCGGAAAGCGGATCGCCACTATAGTTTGTGCTCCCGAAAGTAAACTGAGCATTTTGTCTGTACGTGTTTGCCATGTCGACATCTGCACGCATGAAACCACCGCCGAATGCCAATTCATGAGCTCCCTTGACCCAGTGCAGGCTATCATTGTATTCAAAGCTGTGCCGCGATATTTCGGTGTGGTGCCCCGATGAAATCGAGAAATATCCGCTGACAGCGAGCCTGAGTTCCGGAGGCGTCGTGCTGCTGATGGGAATTCCCAGACTTGTAGCACTGAAAGGAGCCCCAGTAAGCGTGGTCCCTGTGTTCCGGTTGTAATCAAAGGTGAAGCTATTAAGAAGATTTGGACTGATCGTATACGTGTCGCCCAAAGCTACCCCCTGATCCAAAAGCGAAAATCCTTCAGAGGAAGTCAACACGTTCATGCTCCCGATGACGGGGGGCGCGCCATAATTGGAATAGAAATAGCGACCATAGAGGTGGTTCTTTGCAAGGTCGTAGTCCATTTTTGTTAGGAATTGATTTTGATGGCTGTTCTCCGGCAACGTATAATGCACGACGCCATCCGCTGCGGCTGTGGTCGGGAGAAGGGACATGATTTTCACGCTCGCCGGCGTGAATAAGTTGGTTGGGATTTGGTTATTTGCGAAAGACCCGCTCGTAAAAGGATTGACAAGGGAGCGGCTGATGGAAGAGAAGTCACCATTTCGCTCGGCGGACGTCGGAACTGTTGCCGAATGGCCCCCGCTCACATTTCGAGTCTGCGTCCCCTGGTAGGAGCCGAAGAAAAATAGCTTGTTCCTCAAAATAGGACCACCAAGGGTGCCACCAAACTGGTTTCGCTTCAACTGGTCCGGGGATTCGGCAAAGAAATTTCTCGCATCCAGATCGCCGTTGCGAAGAAAATCGAACGCCGAGCCATGAAACGCGTTTGTGCCTGATTTCGTGACTACGTTGACGATGGCTCCCGCCCCGCGCCCAAACTCAGCACTATAGCTGTTTGTCTGGACGCTGAACTGTTCGATGGCATCCGGGCTTGGAAACGGGTTGTTCACGTGCGTATAAGGATCTTCATTGCTTCCGCCATCCATCGTGTAGTTCACCATGTCGGCTCGCGCGCCATTCGCGGAGATCGATTGGCCGCCCGGGAAAGTCGTGGTCTGGATAGTATCTCCGCTACCGTTGGCATTCCCTGCCGTCAAGTCTTCTGTTCCCGGCGAAAGCAGCACGAGCGCAGCAGCATTGCGCCCGTTAAGAGGAAGCCCCACAATTTGTCGCTGATCGACGGTCGCCTTGATAGCGCCTGACTGAGTCTGAAGCATTTCGGCGTTCGCCTCGACCGTGACGGACTGCGTGGAACTGCCCAATTGCAACCGAACCGGAACAGTAGAGGACTGATCGGCATTGACTTCTATACCCTTCTGCTCAAAAGTGCGAAATCCCGTTTCTCGGACGCCGACACTGTAAACCCCCACCGGTAGGAGCGGAAATGTATACCCTCCATCACTCCCCGTTGTCGTGTCGCGCGCCAAGCCAGTGCCGAGATTCGTAGCGGTCACCTTGGCCCCCACTACGGCAGCACCGCTGGGGTCAAGCACAGTGCCGGTAATGGTGCCGGTTGGCGCAGCAGCCCACAGAGCCCCGCAAAGGCATAACAGCAAAGCAGTCAGTTTAGCGGCCATGAAGCTATCAACCTCACTCCTAGAACAGATGAGGACAGTATCAGGTGGAACTGTGAAATTGTCAAGAGTATTCTAAGAAATTTTCTTTGCGGTTCAGCTGATTGAACTTCGGCTTCCGTCACACAAGCACGCCTCCAGCCTCGGCCGGCACTGCTGTTATTGGTTCAGAGTCTCTCGCAACAGCGGGCGAAGGTATTCACAAAGAAATATCACCGCTCTGTTGGAGAAAGATTTCTTGACAGAGCATGTCGCGATGTGTACGATTTGATTATGCCTTTTGCGAGCCCGAAAGAGTTCGACGTCGAAAATGCCAAGGTGCATATTTATGACTCCATTGAGAATTCAGGGATCGCGGCGGCACTAAGGGCCGCGGAAGTGATTTCCAAGGCCATAAAGGATCGTGGCACGGCCCGTGTGATAGCTGCGACCGGCAATTCGCAGATCCCATTGGCCGAGGCTCTGGTGAAACAGCCGGTCAACTGGAAAGCCGTTGAGCTGTTTCACATGGACGAATACATTGGCCTCGGCAGCGATCACCCCTCAAGTTTTCGTTATTGGATCAGAACCCGCCTCGCAGAGAAGATCCAGCCCGGAAAGGTGTTTTACCTGGCAGGTGACGCACCCGATCTGGATGCGGAAATCAAGCGATATTCCGCGTTGCTTCTGGAAGCGCCGGTCGATCTCGCATTCGTGGGCTTTGGAGAGAACGGGCATATTGCCTTCAACGATCCACATGTTGCCGATTTCAACGACCCGGCCACGGTAAAGCAGATCACACTTGATGAAGTCTGTCGGAAGCAGCAGGCGAATGAGGGACATTTCGCGAATGTCGCTGCCGTGCCCAAGCGCGCAGTGACCATCACCTGTCCAGGACTCTTTCGAGCAAGATCCTGGGTATGCTGCGTGCCCGAACGCCGCAAGGCGGAAGCCGTACGGAATGCTCTTGAAGGCTCTATTTCGGAGGCATGTCCTGCTTCGCTTGTCCGGCGCCATCCCGATGCGTATGTCTTTTTGGACCGCGACTCGGCATCACGATTGTCGGGGGTCTCAGCGAAGATATGAAAAGAACGCTCCGCTGCAGCCGAATTCCGCTGAGCTGACGGAGAAATCCTGAGTGACTCCGCCCCCTTCAGAAACAACGGGCCGGAGACGATGGTGGATCGTCTGGACTCTGTTCTGCTCCACGACGATCAATTACATCAACCGGCAGACTCTTTCCGTTCTCGCGCCAGTGATTGCGAAGGAGTTCCATCTCAGCCATTCGGAGCTATCCGATGTTTTCGGCGCGTTCCAGTTTGCATACGCCGGCACTTGGCTGATCGGAGGTATTCTCCTCGACAACATCGGGACTCGTTTGGGTCTTTCTCTTGCGGTTGTCTGGTGGTCTGTTGTCACGTCGATAACTAGCCTTGTTCACTCAGCCTGGTCACTGACCGTGCTGCGTTTTTTGCTTGGCATTGGAGAGGGCTTCAACTGGCCTGGTGCGAGCAAAGCTGTCGCTGAATTCTTTCCGGCGCGGGAACGCAGTCTGGCAGTCGGGATTTTCGATAGCGGTTCCAGTGTCGGAGGGGCTATTGCAGCAGTATGCATTCCGTGGATCGCGCTGGAATTAGGATGGCGGGCCGCGTTCCTGTTCTCAGGTTTACTCGGCTTCTTTTGGCTGGTGCTGTGGCTCAAGGTTTATCCTCGAGGCCGCGCGAAGTCGCAGACGCGCGTTCCACGCAATCTGAAGACCTGGCTGTCCATATTGACGCGACGCGAAACCTGGGCAGTGGTGATTGGCCGGTCGTTAACGGACCCCGTTTGGTGGTTCTATGTCTTTTGGCTGCCGGAGTACCTGAGCGATACGCGCGGCTTCGATCTTAAGCAGATTGCGGCATTCGCCTGGATACCCTTCGTCGCTGCCGATCTCGGCAATTTTGTAGGCGGTATAACCTCCGGTCATCTTGTAAAGAGAGGCGTGCCAGTTTTACTCGCCCGTAAATGGGTGTGTGTCGTAAGTTGCTTGCCGATTTTGGCCGGTATTCCAGCGGTTCTAACGGTAAATCCGTTTTACTGCCTTGCGTTAATCTGTGTTTCGCTGTTCGGGTATGCGAGCTGGTCGACCATGGGATTGACACTGCCCTCCGATTTGTTTCCATCGGAAGTAGTGGCATCGGTTACTGGTTTGAGTGGCTTCTCAGCAGGCCTGGCGGGGGCCGGATTCACGCTACTGGTGGGAACTCTCGTTGATCGCTTTTCATATGTTCCGGCGTTTATGCTCGCCGCGACAGTCCCCGTTCTCGCGACCCTGGCGGTCGTCTTTCTGATCCCTCGCACAAGTCGATTGCATGAAGACCTGTTGATGTCTACGTCTGCGAGAGCCGGTTCGAACCATTGATCTTGCGAATAAATACAATTCCTGAAAGGATTATTGAATGGAATCATCGAATCTGAATCGATTCTCCCGGCGCGAATGGTTGGAATTGGCGACAGCATGCACTGCGGCGTCCACACTAGATGCTGCCGCCTCGCCGGGTGCGGCTCGGCTTTCAGGCTTTTACTACCGCGACTATTCTAAATGCCTTCCTAACTATCTCTCCGGGCTTGCCCGCGAGGCGTACGAGAAGCGCAATCAGGCCCTACGGCTGCTTGTCGATGCGGATGCAATTCAAAAGCGTCAAACTTGGGCGCGTGAAGCCTTCTGGAAATTAATAGGTGGACAACCGGAACGTACTCCACTAAAATCTCGCATCACCGGAGACTTCGATCGTGCCGCATATCGAGTACAGAAGGTTGTGTATGAAAGCCGCCCAGGCATTGTAGTCAGCGCAAACTTATACATACCGAAAATCGCCAAGCCGCCGTATCCGGGCGTTCTCTTTCAAATGGGTCATAGTCCGCGCGGGAAGGCCTATCCGCCCTATCAAAAGTGCTGCCAGGGATTGGCTCAATTGGGATATCTCGTCCTGGCGTTCGACCCAATGGGACAAGGTGAGCGTATTGCTTACCCGAACGCGTCCGGAACCGATACGCGCCTCGGCTCGGTAGACGAAGAGCATAGTGTACCCGGTAAACAGCTGCTACTACTCGGACATTCCGCTTCCCGTTACCAGGTCTGGGATGCCGTTCGCAGCCTGGATTACCTGGCCTCACATCCATTGGTAGATCCGAAACGGTTGGCTTCTGCAGGTCAATCTGGCGGCGCAACACTCACCATGCTGCTTGCCTGCGTCGATACACGGTTGAGCGCCGCAGCAGTTTCTTCGGGGAACACGGAGAATGTCGCCTGCGCACATTTTGACCCTCCGGGATCTACCGACGACGCAGAACAAGACATCATCGGCTCCGGCACGGTTGGGTTTGACAGATGGGATCTGCTGTATCCAATAGCCCCGAAACCACTTCTCATTCAGGTCAGCGCACGTGATTTCTTTGGCACGTATTCACCGCGTTATCTCGACGATGGCCGCGAGGAATATCAAAAGCTGGCTCGTGCCTACGAGATTCTCGGACACTCCGACCACCTGAGCTGGCACAGCACCCCCCTGCCTCACGCACTCGGTTACGACCTGCGGTTACAAATTTATAACTGGTTTGAGCGATGGCTGAAAAACTCAGAGCGGCAGATCGACAAAGAACCGCCCGTAGAACCAGAGCCTGACAAGATACTGTGGACTGGCCCATCAGGTAGCGTGACTCGGGATTACGGAAGCTTGCGGCCGTTCGATCTGATTCGACGCGGCGCAAACGTACCGGGGAGTACGAGTTCTGCTCTTTCCTGGCGAAAGGCACTACCGTTCACATTGCCGACGAGCGAGTGCAAACTTCGCGTGCTGGCGACCACCAAAATGGCGGGAGTGCATATCGATGCTGCCGAGGTGAATTCTACGACAGACATTTGGATTCCGACGTGGGTATTCGCTCCTGATAACCCAGACCCAAACAGGCCGCCGCTCATACTTTTGGATGACCGCGGCCGAAATGCAGGCATACACGAAGACGGCCTCTATCATCAATTGGCCCGCTCCGGGCAGGTGATTTGTGCGGCAGACATTCGCGGGATGGGAGATATGCAACCCGAAGTAGGCCGCGGGAATCCCAGGTACGAGATCCCTCACGATCACGAAGAAGCCTACGCATGGGCCTCGCTGATTCTCGGCAATCCTTTGCTCGCGCAACGAATCCTTGATACTATCGCTGTGGTTCAGGCGTTTAAGAATCACATCGCCGCACATCGGCAGATCGCGCTTGCTGCACGAGGCCGACTCACGGTACCCGCTCTCTTCGCGTTTAATGCATATAAAGAGATCAATTCGCTATACTTGGCTGGCGGTTTGGTGTCCTACCAAAATCTCCTGGAAACCGAGATATACAAGCAATCGCTCGCCAATTTCGGATGGAATCTATTTCACCTTACGGATCTGCCTCTTTTGGCATCGCAATCTGCGCCGCGCCATATTCATCTCGCAGGAGCTGTCAATGCAAAGAACGAGGTGCTTCCCGTGGAAGAAGTACGCCGCCTGTACCCCTCACAGAACATAAAGGTATCGAAATCGGCAGATTGGAATGAGGCGATATTCCGGTCCATTTGATTGGACCGCAGCTTGGCAGGGAAACTGACCGCTTAGGTCAGTTTCCCATTCTATTACTCGCCAAAGCCTTCTTCATCACACGCAGTAAGCCCTGCATGGAGCGCTCCGTGGTCTGCTGATGGGTCATTCCCGAGGCCTTGAACTCGCATTCAAGTGACATCGTCTCAGTGTAATGGTCTCGCAAGAGTGCCTGAAATTGACCAACCAGGTCGATCTCACCCTCATCCCCGAAGGTCTCGTGGCAGTGCTTAAAACCAGGATCGCACTGCATCCCTTTGAGGTGGATATTCCAGATCCGCTGCTTATTGAGCGCGTTGTAACCGTTAGGGTAGGACACCTCCCCATGCAGATAACCGTTGCCCACATCCCAGTTGCATCCGAGATTGGGCGAGCGAGTCATTTTGAGAACCGCGGCAAGCTCGTGTCCGGTTGCGGCGTTGCATGATTCTTCGTTTTCGATCACTAGGCGAATACCTTCACGCTGAGCCACCGCCGCAGCCTTGGCAAGTTCGCTGGAGATACGCGGATAGATCCTCTCCGGCTCCGCAACGCGCCAGAACGTGAAGCCGCGTACCTTGTCCGTGCCCCAGGCGTGGGCGCGGTCTATGGCACGTTTCAGTAAATCCATCTGGCGGGAGTACGGATACGAGTCACGCTCACGGTTTATAGCTTTCGTTCCTGGAAGTACGCACTTGTAGAGGGCTGAATCCACCACTGAGCATCTGAAGTGGTACTGATCGAGCAGACCCTTAACACGGCGGATCTCTTCAGGAGTTGCCTCCGTGTTGTATTTGCCCCAGACGTCGCGGATCTCAACCCATGAGAGTCCATAGCCCTTCATAATTTGCAGGGCTTTCGCAAAATCCTGCGAAAAGCCGTCGCTAATTGCTCCGAGCTTAAAACGGTCGAGTATGGACGGGGACGCTGTTATACCGGGTGCGCCCTGGATCCAACAAGCCGAGCCGAGGGCCAGGGCAGTGTTCTTTAGAAAAATACGACGATGCATCATAAGGCTTTCTAATGCGAGTCTAGAACGTCAGTTTGGCACCGAAGTCGATGGACCTGGCTCCCCCTGCGCTGGTGATAAACCCAAATGTACTGCTACCGAAGGTGGTGCCCGGATTGGCAAATTGGGGTGTATTAGTAGCACTAAACCAGTCAGACCGCAATTGCAGCCCGAATCTCTCATTCACCTTGACCGTACGAAAGATCGCCGCATCCAAATTCAAAAATCCCGGGCCTGAGACTGTTCGCAACCCGGTATTTCCGAAAGTTGGCTTCCCAAAGAGTACGGTTGGATCTGCGAAAGCCGAAGTATCGAACCACGGCTGCGTGTCAACTCCATACAAGGTTTTAAATGGCCCCACCTGCTCGGCTGACTGGCCATTGCCAGGTGTGTTCATCGGTGAACAGTTGCACCCAAAACTCATCGGGGTACCGCTATGAAGCGCCAGGATGCCGCTGAGTTCCCAGCCTCCGAGGATGACCCGGGCTACGCCCGCGTTGAAAAAACGGCGCCCATGACCAAAGGGTAATTCCCAAACAAAGCTCTGGACGAAACTCTGTGCCATGTCAAAATCGGTCCGCGCGTAATTCCTCCTGAAATCGATGTAGTAGGTAGGACTGCCTGAATTATCCCCGTTTTCCGTCGTATAGCTGAGCGCCTTGCCCCAAGTGTACGAAGTAGTTAACGAAAGGCCTTTCGAGAAGCGGCGCTTGAGTTGGACCTGAAGGGAATTGTAGTTTGAGCTTTCTCCGGCGAACCACAAGTTCGTATCTGCAGTGCGACAGATGCTTGTACCAGAAACACAATAATGAGCCAGTGGTTGGCCCGTGCTACCTAAGCCTATAAAGGCGGGATTCGCGACGGCGTTGAGGTTATATTCAACTGGAATCGCTACGCCATGGTTACCGACATAGCCGATGTCCAGGGCCAGTTGTCCTGGCAGAAGCCGCTCGTACGTCAGATTCCAGGACTGAATATAGGGATCGTGGTAACGCAAATTGACCACATCGTACTGTTGGTTGATCAGTAAGGAGGTGTTAGCGGGAATTATGCCGTCTCGTGGTACCGCCGCCACTAGTGGGGCCGGAAAACCCTTCTCAAAAGCGGCCGGTGTTCCATCTGGAAGAATCGCGGGACCGAAGCCGCTCAAACTGTCAAAAGCATTGTTTTGTATTACTGGAAAGTTATACGCATAATAAGTATCTAAAAATGGCTCATAGCTGATTCCGTAACCCGCACGAACAACGTCCTTGTTTGTCACGCGATAGGCGATGCCGATTCGTGGCGCCAAGTCCTTATAATTCTTCTGCATTCCCAGATCGAGCGGGTTACCGCCTATCCCGGCAATCACGAGATTGTTGGAGGCAGGGTCGTAATTGGAAAATCCACCCGCAAAGTGCGGCGTTGCCGGTTTGTAAAAGGCCCATCGCAGCCCGAGATTAAGCGTTAATCTGGAGCTGACCTGCCATTTATCATTAAAGTAAGCGAACATTTGCAACTGACGGTATGCCGGAAAAGTCGCGTTAACATCACGACCTACTTGATTTGGTACGTCCAACAGAAAACTCGCAAACTCGTTGGCAAACCCGACGGCAGGCCCGCCGTTCAGTGCTGTCTGTCCAGAACTAAAACTCCATTCGCCCCGAGGTCCAAAACTCTGGTCTTGTAAGAGGTCATCCCGAATTCGGATCAGATTGGCCCCCCACTTGAAAGTGTGGTTGCCGACAATCTTGTTCCAGTTGCTGACGTAATCGAAATCCGTTTCGGATCGGATCCACGGGAGACCGGAGTCGTAGCCGACCATGGGATTAGATATTGTGGAACCGATACTGATACCGGTAAGGCCGCTTTCAAATGCTCCGATGTTTACCCCGGGGATACCAATATCGCTCGACGCGCTGGATCCATAATCCGTCTGCTGAGCGGTATTCCGATATCGGTTGAGACCGATGCGGTTCTCGACCAGCAAGGTAGGAGAAAAGATATGGTCCCAATTAATACCGATCGAGTATGTTTTATCCGTGCCCGTAGCCTCAAACCCACCTGCGACCGGGCCCCCTGCGAGTCCGTAGGCTGGATCCTGAACAGTGTGTGGATTCATATAGCCGAAATGTCCCGAGATGTGGTCGTGATCGCCCTGATAATGATCAAGTCTGACATCTATCTGGCTGTTGTCTTGTGTGAATCCTGTGCTTTCGTTGTAATTTTGCGAGTATTTCGCTGCTCCTGGAAGATTCTGGTTACTGTTCGGCAGCGGAACCAGATCCAAAATCTTGTTGGCAACGGGATCAATCCGGTTGGTTGGAATCATATTATTGGCAAACTGCGTGCGCCCCGTGCCGCATTTGGCCGAATTACCTCCAGGAAGGCAATCGGCCGTATCGCCCGTAGCGGGGTCGAAGATCGGGGTGACAGCAGGGTCAGTAAACTCGCCTTTCCTTTCTGCCAGGGTAGGAACAGTCAAGCGCTGATATTGTCCCTCGTGGTCGGTCGTCCGTAGAAAATTGACAAAGAAGAAAGTCTTATCTTTGCGAATAGGGCCGCCGATGTTGCCGCCCCAATAGTTTTTCACCGAGTGTGGCATGACAAACGGTCTGCCGTCGGCCCCACGTTCAAAAAAGCTTCTTGAGCCGAATGCATTTCCAGTGTAAATCTCGTAGAGCTCACCGTGGAAGCTGTTAGTCCCAGATTTATAAATGACATTGACGACTGCACCCGTTGCACTTCCTTGCTCAGCGTCATAGTTACCTGTCGCTATATTAATATTCGCTATCGCCGCTGCGGCCGGGATATAGACTTGCAGCTCGCCGTTACGCTCAGTGTCGTTTACGCCCTCGATCTGAAAATTGTTACCCATGCTATTAGTTCCGTTTACCTCATTACTGAGGCTGTTCTGTGAATTAAAAAAGCGTGAGTGATGTTGAGAGGAACTGGTGGCGCCTGGGACAAGGCCAATCAGATTCTGAAAGTTACGGTTCGTGCTAAGAGGTAGCTGGCCTGTCTGAATCGCTCCGATGGTCGTCCCGGTTTGAGCGCTTTCGGTCTGAAGAATCGGCGGCGCTCCGGTCACGGTTACCGTTTGTTCCACACTTCCTGGCGTCAATGTCGCGTTCACGCGAACTGCGCTGTTGACCTGAAGAGGCACAGCGTTGCGGGATGTCGTTGCAAAACCCTGTTTGGTAAAGGTGATCATATATGTGCCCGGAGCCACCTGAGGAAAAGAATAATTGCCACGTGCGTCAGTGAGAGCAGTTCGACTTACCTTCTGCGCAACCTCGGTAATCGTTACTTTGGCACCAGGAATGATCGCACCGCTCGTATCCGTCACCGTCCCAACAAAGCTTCCAGTGACCGCTTGGCTGTAGGCAAGCGCGGCCGCTAGAAGGCCTGCCGATAGCACAACTAATAACTTCTTAATTAATGGTTTTCGCACTAGATTTCCCTACCTTTTAGGTCGTCCGTCGCGGACGCACTTAGAGCTTTGGTGGCGCCGATAATAGCGCTATCGTCTGGCGGTCGAATTTGGGTTCTTAGCCGACGGATATCTCGGGAACCACAAACGGCGCACGATATCCCCGGTCACCATCCCGAAGGATAACGGCTGCTTCCTCGTCGTTAATCACGTCCTGCGTATCCGGATTAAAATGCAGAGTTCTGCGCAGCCGATAGGATGCATTCGCCAAATGCACCATCGCAATTGAAATGACTCCTTCTTCTATGGGCGCATTCAGTTGTGCTTTGTTGCGGCTCACCACGCAATCGATGAAGTTCTTGAAATGCGCGAGTTCGCTCCCGCCGTGAACCGGAGAGTGTACCTGCTGGTCTCGGCCCATCCATACGGCATACGTATCGGCATCCTCATCGCCTGTTGCGAGATATCCTTTGGACCCATAGAATATATCTCCGATCGTATTGTGGCTGCCGGATAGCGGTCCTAATTTCGGACTCGTCGCCGACCGCTTAGGCTCCGGCGTGCCCAGGAACGGCGTACCAATCTTCGCCTCGTGATTCGTAATCCAATGTCTGACCTCGAACATAATCATCCGCCGCTTCCCATCGGGCAGATCAAAATCAAAGGTGCAGTTTAGGTCATTTGGCGTTTGCTGATCATCTTTGAACATGAAATGGCCACCCATTGCGCTTACTCTGTTTGGATAGCGCAATCCCATTCCCCAGCGGGCCAGGTCTATTTGATGCGATCCCTGGTTTCCTAAGTCTCCATTACCGTAGTCCCAAAACCAGTTCCAGTTGTAAAGGAAACGATTTTTGGTGAACGCATGTTTCGGTGCCGGACCGGTCCACAGGTCATAATCCACCCCAGCCGGAACAGCCTCGACCGGAGCTATCCCGATAGTGTCTCGCCACTTAAAACAGAGTCCGCGAGCCATGTACATTTCCCCAAGGAGACCGTCCTTCATTTTTTGCACGGCCTCCCGAACAGCGGTAGCGGAACGGATCTGAGTTCCATGCTGCACGATTCGATTGAAACGCTGAGCAGCTTTCACCATTTGCTTGCCCTCCCAAAGATTGTGTGAACAGGGCTTTTCAACGTAAACATCTTTTCCCGCTTGGCATGCCCAAATGGTGATTAGAGCGTGCCAGTGATTTGAGGTGGCAACCGAGACGGCATCGATCGACTTATTTTCCAGCAGCTTCCTAACGTCTGTATAAGTGATCGGCTTTGGAAGGCCCATCTTATCCATCTGCGCCAGCCGTTTGCGCAGTACATTTTGATCTACGTCACAGAGAGCCGCGATCTGCACGTTCGGGATCTTTGAAAAATTGCGCAGGTGATCCCCCCCTCTCCCGTGTAGACCACAGATTGCTACTCGCACGCGGTCGTTGGCGCCTAGGGCCTTATCGGGTGCTGCGGCAACTGCTGTAGCGCCGAGCGCAGTCAGCGTAGACGTCCCAATGCTCATGAAATCGCGTCGATTGATGCTTTCTTCTTGTGACAAGAAATAAATCTCCTTAGGTGAGATATTGTAGAGTCTCTCTAATCAGCTTCCTGGTCCCCTCGAACGGATCGCGCGATGGAAGGTCGAACTCCATCGAAAAATAACCCGCATATGCGCTCGCCTTCGCCATCTCGAACATTTTGCGGAGGTCCACCGTATGCACCTTGCCTCTGTCGGATTGGACGGCCCCCTTAACATGGCACATATTCCAGGCATGGGGGAACATTGCGGCAATTGCCCTTTGGTTGTACTCCCGATCATGCCCGGTGAGAGAATTCCCGAAATCCGGAAGCGCACGCAGGTAGGGGCTGCCCACTTTTTCGACTACATCCACGATAAAGAAGGGGTCTTCTGCGATCGGATTGTCGTTCTCGAGATTGATGACTATGTTTCGCTTCGCCCCGTATTCGGCTAATCGCCCGAGGTTCCTTACTGCCGGAGCACTCCGCGGTCTTTGGCCATGTTGCAATCGGAGATGCAGCCGCACGCTCGGCGATCCGATTATGCAGGCTTTGTCGATCCACATTCTGCCAAAGTTGATGGCCGAGTCCCGCGCTTCCGGATCAGAAGAACAGAAATTCCGTCCCCCGAGGCCGAGGCCCACAATGTGCGAATGCGCTTTCGCGGTCGCCTCGCGGAAACTGTCCAAATATTTCGAATCCGTTGAGCGGAGATGGTCTGCTAACGGATTAACGTTGAATACCTTGAATTTTTTTGCAACCAGCGCAGGAAACTCCGTTAAATCCATGCCGCGAACGCGAGGATTTCGGCGACGGTTTGTGGGACTGTCGATGTATTCGCGGAATTGCCAGGAAGTGACCGCGATCCGGTCGCGAGGGCGTAGCGGAAAACGGGAAGTGGGCAGTTGAGAAGGATGGGCGGCAATTACTGAAGAACAGCCGATCGCGGCCGAGATTTGCAAGAAGAAATCGCGACGAGACGACCGTAAGGCGCAACCTCGGGGCTCCGTACTGAAATCCACCATCAACAGTCAACCATAACCGTTTCGCGCAGTCAAGAAAAATATCACATAAACGTGACGGAATTTCTCTGAACGCCTGGAACTGCACCTTGCAGAACACGTGCACGTGTAGAATGGATGTGATCCCCGCGATCGGGAAATTTTTCCAATGGAAGACAAACAGCCTTGTGAAGCGAAGCCCCTCATTTAAAGAACTGGCCAAAGTAGCAAAAGTCAGTCCGGCAACCGTAACGCGTGTTGCCAAAGGGCAAACCAACGTAGATTCGGAGATACGGGCGCGTGTTCGAAGGGCGGCGGAGTCGCTCGGTATAGATCTAGAGCGAAAGCGCAGCGAGAAGAGCAATATCGTCGGATTCATATTGGCGAACCGTGACCTCCTACACAATTTCCAAGCTCGGATTCTTTTCGGGGCGGAGACTTACTGCGCTTCCCAGGACCGGGAGCTTTTGTTCATGTCATTCCGATACCGGCCGACGATTCCTGCAAAGGATTTGGCCTTACCAAAGGTTGTGAACCAGGGAAATATTGTGCGGGCAATGATTTTGAGCGGCACGAACTCGGCAAACATGCTAGCCGCCTTGCGAAACCGGGAAATCCCGTTCGCAGTCCTCGGCAATAACGTTCTGGGGAACTGGAACCCGGACGAGTACGACACCGTGTATTCCGATGACATCGCCGGGGCGCGGGATCTTACAACGCAGTTAATTTTGCAAGGACACCGGGATATCTGGTTTTTCGGTGATATTGAACTACCCTGGTATGCGCGGTGCTGCGAGGGATATCGGCAAACGATGATCCAGGCCGGCTTGCGGCCAAGAATCAGCGAAATTCATTCAGATGATCACCATCTGGGCTATCTAGCCATGAGGTCCGTGCTCTCACAAGGGGAGCCGGTTACTGCCGTATTTGCCGGATCAGACCAGATCGCACGAGGCGTTTACGAAGCCGCGCGCCAGTCGGGCCTGAGCATACCTGGGGATATCAGTGTTGCAGGGTTTAATGACTCTGAAGGCGCATTGATGGACCCGCCATTGACAAGCGTGCGTGAGTTTCCGGAGGAATTGGGCAAGCACCTCGCAGAATTCGCTCTACGCCGTATCCAGCAGCCCAATCGCGCAGTTCAGAAAATAGTTATTCCGACAAAGGTGATTGTTCGGGAATCGACCCAGCCAACAGCCGAGACTGGGCAAACCGCACTGCACCGCAGAAGCAGCACGGCATTGAATCTGGAAAAAATCGATATACGCTAGAGGTCTTGAAGTGAAGAGCTGCGAGCAGTGATTGCCGCGGGGCCGTCAAACGTCCGCATGTCGTGCTGGAATGTTGGCATAATCTGGAGCATGGATTGGAAAGAGCACGGCATCAAGGTCGTTCGGGCAGGTGAGTTGGATTCGAATACGCCACAGACTCCGGGCATGTCGCGGGCCGCGGCGATTACACACGCTCGGACCGGAGCCAGTAAGCTCTGGGCGGGTATAGTCACCGTTCAGCCCAATGCAAAGACCGGACCCCATCACCATGGTGCGTTGGAAACGGTTCTTTATGTCGTTAGAGGACGCGCTCGGATGCGCCGGGGCGATCACCTTGAGTTCAGCGACGAAGCGAGACCAGGAGATTTCATTTATGTCCCGCCATTTGTGCCCCATCAGGAGATCAATGCACTTCAGGATGAACCGTGCGAGTGCGTCGTCGTGCGCAGTGGGCAGGAACCCATCGTAGTCAATCTGCAGATCGGCACGCCGGAACCGGCTAGCACTGAACATTTGAATGCTAGAGGCATAGATTCCCCCTTTCATCCAAGTTCGTAGCTCTCCGGATGCTCGATGGACGCAGGCCATTTCAGAGATGCAATGCGGTCTCAATCTGATGGAGATCAGCTTGAGACAGAATGTGAGCGGTAGCGACTGGGCGGAAGGTGTTCGTAGGGGAATTGGCCGCGGATATGGTTCGAGAAGTATTGGCCTTTGGAATCGGCAACCAGAAAATCGCGATACCCTTCCGGAGGGAAGTCGAAGTAGCGGTAGAGTTCGCCGCTGCGAAAACGCAAGTAGAGCAGGCGCTTGCCAGGATGGTATGCGGCTGAGGTGAGGACGCTTGAATCCAAAGAGATCCAATTCACAAGTTCACACTGGTCTGCCTGCTCCCATTTTCGATGCAAACGGCGGCGCTAAGGTAGCTCGAATGAGGGAAAGCGGGGGCGGGTTATCGGGGGCCGCGGCCCCGGCAGATGGGGTGCGTTCCTTGATGCGCCTGATATAGGCCCCACAGGCCTGACAGCTAACACTCCAATTTCCCTCTGAGGAATCATCCGGCTGCATCGGCCGACAGAACCGGACTTCACATTCCGTAAGCGTCAAATTTCCGCAAGTTCTTCCGCTTCTCCCAATACAAAAACTTGGATGGCAGACGAGCCGTAGACGGGCCATACGCCGGCAAAGGGCTCCTTTACGCGGAAAAGAGCGAGACTTTGCTAACTGTGCAATCGATAATAAAGCTAAATGAAAAATGATTGCAATCTCAATTAATTCAGTTTAAATGGCGAGTTGTGATATAAGTTATTGAGTCTATTGGCACCAGGAGAGCCGCATCATGCCCGATTCTGTTTCCTTTTTCCTCAACGGGAAAGCCGTGACAGTGAATAATCCAGCACCAGATTTGCTTTTAATCGATTATCTTCGCTCTCCCGAGGTCGGGCTAATTGGACCCAAAAAGCCCTGTGGCCAAGGCGGATGCGGAGGCTGCACGGTGATTCTCTCGCGCTGGAGAGGCGAGCAACCTGAACATCGTGCGATTAATTCCTGTTTGCGCCCCGTCTGCGCGCTCGGCGGCCTAGTTGTCACCACGATCGAAGGAACCGGGGCCGTGCGACGCCCGAATCCCGAATTTCTGCATCATTCGCTGGTCGCTTCGCGAGCAGCGGCGCCACCCACGGCGGCAACACCTCCGGCAGTCGTGCACGCGGCCGCCACGGTAAGGGCTAAGAACGAAGCGGTTCTAAAGTCGGTCTCCCAGGCTCTTTCAAAGAGTAGACCTCCGATGGCTAAGCTAGGCAGCCCGCCTGCCGATCATCCATCGGAAATTTCCAATGAGGGCGTCAATCCGGTCGCCTATCGTCTGGCGATGAACAACGGCTCGCAGTGCGGCTACTGCAGCGTTGGATTCGTGATGAATATGTCCGAGTTCCTGATCAATCATCCCAAGGCGACCAAGAAACAGATCGAGGAAGCCTTCGATGGCAATATCTGCCGCTGCACCGGTTATCGTGCGATCCTCACCGGCATGAAAACGTTCGCTTCGGACTGGAATAAGCGGGATGAAGCCAACCGGATGCCGTGCATCGCGGATCCTGACACCGCGGCGCAAAGGCCGGGGCCACTCGTCATTCCCTTCCCGCCGGCGGCTGAAGTACCGGCCCAGCCGGTTACGTCTGATCGCAACGGCCAGTTGTGGAGAACGCCAACTACTCTTGCCGATCTCGCGGCGTTGATGCACTCCAATCGCGGTGTCAAGTACCGGATCGTGCATGGGAACACATCGTACGGCGTATACGAGCAGGAATTCGCAACAACTCAATTATTCATCGACATCCGGCTGATTCCCGAACTGAACGTGCAGCCGGACGTTCGCGACGGAGCGCTACGCGTCTCGGCAGGAACGACGTATGGCGATTTCATTTCACTGCTCGAAAACACTAGCCCGAATAGCAGCAACGAAAATACCCGACTGGGTGCGGCGCTCTTTATGGCTCGCCGGACCGCCGGGCGAATCGTACGTAATGCCGCGTCGCTTGGTGGAAACTCGATGATGGTGCTGCATCATATCGCCACGGGCACCGGCGAGCCATTCCCGTCCGATCTTTTCACAACACTCGATGCCATCGATGCCACGGTCGACTATCTGATGCTTGAAGCAAACGGAACTTTTACGGCTAAGTCCACACCGGTTCGCGATTTGGTGGCGTGGGCATGGAAGAGTCCGGCGTCGATTAACGACATCGTACTCGTTTCCTATCGGCTTACCAATGGCGACTCCAAAAACGAGATCGCTTTGGCACAGAAAGTCGCGCTGCGGGAAGTCAACGCACATAGCATCGTCAACACCACGAGCCTCCTCACCTTTTCCGCAAGCAATGTGATTTCCGCGACCTCACTGGTGTTCGGTGGAATCGCTCCCTTTCCGTGGCACGCCGCAAAAACGGAGGCGGCGCTGGCCGGCGCTCCGCTCGGTCTGGACGCTTACAAGAAAGTTGCCGCCATACTCGCGGCCGAGGTCAAAGCCGAGCTCGCGCTTTGGGCTAATCGTATGCAAGGCCTCCCGAACGAAGGGTTCACTGCTGAGTATCGGATTGAACTCGCCACGGGCCTCTTCTACAAAGCGATCGTGAACGCGATGGAAGCCCGCGGCATCACACCGCCGCCGGAAATCGCATCGAGCGGACTGGTCACCTGGGGGAAGTGGCCGGAAAGCCACGGAACTCAACACTACGCAAAACCGCGGGAATGGAACAAACCCGTGGGGCAGCCCTACATCAAAATTACCTCGATGTATCAATGTTCCGGGCAGATTCATTATGTGCACGAACTGCCTGTACCTCCGCTCGCTGTAAACGCGGCGTTTGTGCAAAGCCGGCGCGCACTCGCGAACTACTACTTCATGATTCCGGGCAGCGGCAACGCGGTCACCGCGGCTGATCTGCGCCGCCACCTGAGTGAGCGCTTCCGGTCTTTTATCGACTTGATCACCCACGAAAACATTCGCGAAGGCGGGGTCAATCTCCAAGGCATGGGAATGGATCAGCCGCTGTTCGCTGAACAGATGGTCAACTTCGTCGGCCAATCGATCGCCCTTGCGATTGCCAACACCGAACAAGAAGCAATTCATATCGCACACTACATCATGGAGAATTGCCTGGGATACCATCCCGTCCAATGGCCCGCACCTTTTGACAAGCCGGTGCTGAGCCTCGAAAAGGCCATTGAGATCGGCAGCGTTTTCCCGGATACGCCAGCGTCGGCCAGCTTCGTCGCGCACATCTGGAAAATCACGCGGCCTGGCAGCCGGTTGGATTGGACGCGTAACAAGAACCCGCTCGATCGCGAGCCTTCGGTTCGGGAGGGACAAGTTGGCGGAATCGATTGCGTGATCGTCGAGAGCGCTCAGAGCAACGGCGGTCAAGCGCACTTCTATATGGAACCGCAGGCCTGCGTTGCCGAACCGTGCGACCAGCGGCGTTTCGTAATCCATCCATCCACGCAGAGCCCGATGGAAATGCATCAGACGTCGGCCATGGCGCTCGGTACCCATTACAACCAGGTGGAGATTCGTGTCAATTCCGTCGGCGGTGGATTCGGCGGAAAAACGGAGCAGACACGTTTCGTAACCGGCCCGGCCGCAGTTGCGGCACAGGCAATGAAACGCCCGGTTAGACTTGCCGTGCGGCGCGAAGAAGACACGATCATGATCGGCAAGCGCCACGGCTACTATGGGCAGTATCAAGTTGCGATCGATCGCCGTGGAATGCTGCACGGCTTCCAGATCAAGATGTGGGGCGATGGCGGTGCATTCTACGACTGTTCCTTCATCGTTTCCAATTGCGTACAACTCCGTACCGATAACGCCTATCTCATCAAGAATTTTGAAAGCCAGATTGACGTTTGCCGCACCAACACAGCGCCATCGACCGCGTTCCGCGCCTTTGGCGATGTGCAAGGCAAGAACATGGTGGAGAATGCGATTGACGATGCTGCCTTTGCCATCGGCATGTTGCCCGAAGATGTACGGGAATTGAATCTATACAATCGCGGTGACGTCACGCCCTTCGGCCAGGCGCTTTCCTATTGCTACATGAAACAGGTGTGGCAGTATCTGAAAGAAAAATCGAATTACACCGAGAAGCGCGCCGCTGTCGACGATTACAATCGTAAGAACAAGTGGCGGAAACGCGGGTTGGGGATGATGCCGGTGAAGTATGGCTCCGGCTATAACCTGTTGATGCTCGAGCAAGCCGCGGCGGTGATCTCCATAAGCCAAGGTGATGGGAGCGTTTTCATTCATCAAGGCGGCGTCGAAATGGGACAAGGACTCGCCACCCAAGTAGAACAGGTTGCCTCTTACGTTCTGAATCTCCCAATGGAGATGATTTTCGTCGATGGGCCGCGCACCTCGATTACCCCCAATCCAACGAGTTCCGGCGCATCAACCGGGACGCCTTACTCCTGCGAAGCGGTGAAGCAGACGTGTCAGGAAGTTCGCAAGCGCATGCTCAATTTCGGCTACCAAATGCGCGAGGAGAATGGCGATCAATGGTGCACGGACAACGGCATCGATTTTTGGAATTATCCCGAGGGCTGGGCGCACGTTCACAAGTTCCGCGGCCAGGATACGCTCATCTGGTCGACGCTAGTCTCACTCGCGTATTCGAAGCGCATTCCTCTTATCGAGACCTTTACTGCGAAAATCCGGGGCGGCGAAGTGCAGGTGCCCGCCATGACCTTCAAGCCGCAGGATCAGCAGCCGAACATCCCGGGCATCACCCGCAACCCGAACGCACCTCTCGGCGGCGGAGTTGATTCTTTCGTTGGCTTTACGTACTCCGCCGCGCTATCCGTAGTCGAAGTCGACATTCTTACGGGTGAAACGCAGATTCTCAGCTCCGACATTGTTTACGACATGGGGTGGAGCATGAACCCGGCGATCGATATCGGCCAGGTCGAAGGCGCCTTCGTGCAAGGCATCGGCTACCTCACCTCCGAAAAGCTGGTCTTTCAGGAAGACGGACCCGAGATTGGGCGGCTCACCACCGATAATACCTGGCGCTACAAACCACCGGCCACCGCCTCGATTCCGCTCGAACTAAATACTCATCTATTCCCGCGTGATTCACTGAGCGTTGCCGATATCCCGGAGGATCCGAACGACATCTTCTCCGCAAAGGAAGTCGGTGAGCCGCCACTGGTTCTCGCCAACAGCGTATTCTTTGCGATTAAAGCCGCAATTCGTGCCTCGCGTCTGGAACGCGGCCTCAGCGGTCTGTTTCGGTTTGATGCCCCGGCGACGGTTCAGGAGGTACGCCGCGCCTGCGAAGTATCCCTCGACGATCTCGAAAGAAGCTAAACACGAAGAAAATCTATTTCCGTCTTCCGCGCTGATACTCGCTGGTGGGAAACCAGACGTCACCCGCCTGGCGCTTGTATTGCACATTGAACCCGAGGCCCGGCAGCGCGACGAGAAATGGCCGGACCGCAAAGGGAAGACGGTGGGACAGCTTTGTGAAAACATACACAGGCTGGAAATACTTGGCGTCAATCCAGGTCCCGCCAAACGCGTTCGATATCGATGATGCTCTTCGCGCTGCCGTGATTGTCGTCTGGAAAAAGGGTTTCGACGCAGCGTGAATCGCCATGAGCCGCAATTGACGAAACGAGTCTTCGAGCTATCGGCCGCCATGCCCCCTTCAATTGACATCCTTGCCGTTAAACGGCTATCCTATGCCAATCGGCACAAGCTAGCGATTTATCTGCGTACAACCGACACAGCAAAAACTCTGCCACCAAAGGAGAGCAGGAAACCTAATGGCCAAAATCGCACGAAGGACAGGCGATCGATTTGAGATTGAGCAAGACGGCCATACATCTTATCTTGCCTACGAAGCCGATGGTCAAGGATGGATTTCGCTCCTGTACACCGAGGTCGCAGAGCCCTTGCGCGGTCGAGGGATTGCAAAGGATCTCGCTCGAATGGCATTCGAATATGCAAAGGAAAATCACTTGAAGGTGGAAGTGGTCTGTCCGGTAGCTTTTCACGTTGCCCTTAATCATCCCGAGTACAAATCGCTCGTTAGCATACGGCACAAATAATGACCTGTGCGCCGGCTTCCTAGAGAGCGGATTTCCGAGATGTTGACCTTGGGGCAGTCTATCATCAGCCCGAGATCACAACGTATGTTCCTCAACCCAAGAAACAATAGCTTTTAATTCATGCATGGGTTTCAAAAGCGGACATGGAAGAGTGCAAGTGAATCAATGCCAGAGTTAGATGTTCATTCAGATTGCGGACCGAACGCGATCCTCCTAAATCTGGTCGGATCGACACAATACATTTTGCGGAAGGCACGTGAGAAATTACTCCGACCTACGAATCCCACATCATGAGCAATTTTGGCCACTGGCGTATCAGTGGTTACAAGCAACTCGCGGGCGCGGCGCAGCCGAGCATCTCGAAGCAGGCTCATTGGGGTCTGTCCGAATGCGTCGCTGAAGCGTGCAGCAAATGAGGAACGGCTCATTCCGGCAATGTCAGCGAGCGTTTCGACGGTGAACGGCTCCGCAAAACGTTCGAGAATTGCTCGCAGAGCTCGCGCCAAGCGATCATCGGTCAGCGCCATCATCCACGGCAGTGGCGCTGCGCCCCGTTGGATCATCCGGCGCAAGAGAAGAATCAGGCATTGCTTTAGTAGTGCTTCGGTGAGCGCTCGAGTCCCTATGGTTGGCCGTGCCGATTCCGCCAGTAAAATGATGAACTGATCGCGCAAGCCCTCAGGGCCGTCAAACTGTTCGATGATCGGAGCGCTCAAGCCGCCGAACAGGTCTATACTAGGCCCTACCGATACCTCGCCGCAAGCCGTCACGACTCCAGTCTTGCCTACGCCCGCTTTGATCGTTGGCACGCTCTCGGCAAAGAGCGGAGCTCGAAACCGGTGGCGCCGGGAAGTACGCTTCGGTTGCTTTCCAATCGATCCCACGCTGTAAACAACCCCCGGCGGTAACAGCACGAAAGTGTGCTTGCGGATCTTGAAAGAACTGCCATTGATGACCATCAGTTCCCCATTGCCGGCCATGCAATAGTGCACGGTCGCGCTGGATGAGGCATCGAATGTCAGATCGTATCCTCTCCGGACATCGCAAGAAGTGAACGCCCCGACGCCAACTTCCAGAGCGGCTAGCAATCTTTCCATCAATTCCAAATCGCGAACCGCTCGTGCTCGATTCACATTTGGACGCAACGGCACCTACTAGAGACCAACAGGCACAACATCTTCTCTATCATAGTTCTCAGGAGCCAGGCATTTACCTAGATGTCGTCTCGGGCGGGCCGCTGTTCGCGGCTTGGATAAATTCGACAGCGGCACCCGTTGGCCGAGCTTCACAGGGAGGCGGACGATGAAGGCGATCGTGGTGACGGACCGGGCTGCGGGAACGGCCGGGATGAAGCTGGTGGAACGGCCGGAGCCGCAGGGGGCGTCGCTCGCCAGTCTCTCGGGCGCGAACTACGGCGATGTCGTTGTTCAGGTTCATGCGTCGGGATTCACCGGGGACGAGCTGTTGTGGCCCTCGACCTGGGTCGATCGCCTCGGCCGTGACCGGAGGCCGTCGATCCCCGGCCACGAGCTGGCCGGAGTGGTCACCGCCCTCAGCTATGGAACGACGGGGCTGTCGGTGGGACAGCGGGTGTTCGGTCTCACGGACTGGACTCGCGACGGCACGCTGGCGGAGTATGTAGCCGTTGAGGCACGCAACCTCGCGCCGCTGCCGGGCGACGTTGACTTTACGGAGGGCGCGGCCCTCGTGATGCCGGGCCTGACCGCGTGGCAGGGCCTGTTCGAGCACGGCCGCCTCCAAGCGGGGCAGACCGTTCTGGTACATGGTGCGGCCGGCGTAGTCGGTTCGATGGCAACACAACTTGCACGTGAGGCCGGCGCCTACGTCATCGGCACCGGGCGCGCTGCCGGCCGTCAGATGGCGCTCGACTTCGGCGCGCAGGAGTTTGTCGACCTCGATAACGACGCCCTGGAAGATGTCGGCGGGGTCGATCTGGTTTTCGATGTTCTCGGCGGCGACATCGCGAAGCGGTCCGCAGGCCTGATTCGAGCCGGAGGAACGCTCGTGACCATCACTGGCCCGACTGAGGCACGGCCCGCTGAAGGCCTGACGGTTGACTTCGTTGTCGTACCCGATCGCGCCCAACTGAGTGAGATTGTCCGGTGGGCGCGTGACGGACGAGTGCGGACGAACATCGGCAAGGTCGCGGCCCTCGACGATGCCGTCGCCGCCCTCAACCCGACCGAGCGGATCAAGGGGAAGACGATTATCCGCGCAGCAATTGATATAGGCGAGCCAGCGAAAGCCGGTGTTCGCGGCACACCAATGAATTTGCGAAAGCGCCCGGCATCTCATCACTAAAAAGGAATCACCATGAAAATCACCAACACTATAGCGATCCTGTCACTGGCTTCAGTGGCGGCTTATATAGGCGTAGCCTCGGCAGCGAATAGTCCCAGGACGGCAGGGGTGGTTGACGCCAGCGGCCATTTACGGGTGCCAACGAATTACCGCACTACTTACCAATTCCTCGGCACCTGGGCGATCGCTAAGGATAAGGGGCAAGGCTCAAAACAGATTCATGACGTATATGCCTCCCCCGGAGCGGTTGCTGCGTTTCGCAAAAGCGGACATTTTCCCGATGGCACCGTTTTGGTAAAGGAGGTATACGCGACGGCAACCCAGCCAATGAAGACGGGAATTGTCAGTCATGCGAAAACTCTGCAAGGCTGGTTCGTGATGGTAAAGCAAAGCAAGAACAGGCACCCAGGCAATCAGCTTTGGGGCGAAGGATGGATATGGTCCTGGTTCAATGCGGCCGATCCTTTCAAGACAACATCGACCAGTTTCAACGCGAACTGTAAAGGCTGCCATCTGCCGGCCAGGCAAACCGACTGGGTTTACACTCAGGGCTATCCGATATTGAAGAACGAATCGCACTGAACCCGGGAGAAAATGATCGGTAGGAGATTCGATATGCCACGCTACAAGAAAGATCCCGAGGTATTGTCACGCCTGACCCCGGAGCAATATCGGGTCACGCAGCAGAGCGGTACGGAATACCCCGGAACCGGCGAATATCTGCATAATAAGGAGCCGGGCATCTACGTCGACATTGTGTCGGGCGAGCCGCTGTTTGCCTCATCCGACAAATTTGAGTCGGCATGCGGCTGGCCGAGCTTCACTAAGCCGATCGAGCTTGCCGCCGTCAACGAGTTGCCGGACACCTCGCACGGTACGATCCGCACCGAGGTGCGGTCGATGCACGGTGACAGCCACCTCGGTCATGTCTTTCCCGATGGTCCATCGGATCGCGGAGGCTTGCGTTACTGTATCAATTCGGCCTCGCTGCGCTTCATTCCCCGTGACCAGATGGAGGCCGAGGGCTATGGCGCTTATCTGGATCTGTTAAAGGACATCTAACAATGGAAGAATGGCCGTTGTGCCGAACCCAGCATGATCTCGCTGCGGCATTCTGTCATGTTCCGGCCTCTTTCGAGTTACTAAATGGAATCCGTACCGTGAATCTGGTTTCGCCGCGATGCGATTTGAAACTGACATTACCGTGATGATTCCTCACGATGCGGTAAACCGTGTCTAATCCGAGACCGGTTCCTTCGCCGACCGGTTTGGTGGTGAAGAACGGCTCGAAGATCCGCGCTTGCAGTTCAGGTGGGATGCCCGGACCATTGTCTATTACCTCCACAACCGCGCAGTTCGTCTCGCGAGCCGTGCGAATGCAAAGCTTACCATTTCCGTTCATCGCATCAATTGCATTCGAGATCAGGTTTGTCCAAACCTGGTTGAGCTCGCTGCCATGCGCCCATATGACCGGGAGCGTGCGATCGTACTCTCGAACAACCTCAATGCCGTATTTCAATCGATGGCGCAGCATGATCAGGGTATTCTCCAGGCCTTTGTGAACATCGACCTCCTGGCCAGGCATTTGGTCCATATAGGAGTATTCCTTCACGGCACGCACGAGTTCGGAAATCCTGCCGGCGGCGCTTTCAATCTCTTCGATCAACCGGCTGATGGTGAACGAGGCACTCAGGCGCGTAAGAGCATCGGCGAGAAATTCCGGAGGTACGGCTGTGGCCACTTCTTCGAGCGTGTTTCGCTCGCACCCCGCGTCGACCAGAGCTGTGGCGAGGTCCTGAGCGTTGGGAATGTGGTGGCTTTCGAGCCAAGCCACAAACTCTTCTTCGCGATCGCTTCGCTCCAGCGTATCCAGGGCAGCGTGCGTGCCGGCCTGCTGAATCCAATCGCAATCCAAGCGGGCAAGAAAGAGGCGGGTCGGTTGCGGCAGACCGCCTCTATCAAGTTGGAGCGCGGCGGTGCGGACGGATATGATCGCCTGACGCAGGCTATCGGTCGCGCGGCGGACCGCCGCGGCAGGGTTGTTTAGCTCATGCGCGAGACCGGCGGAGAGTTTTCCTAATGCGACGAGTTTTTCACGTTGTTGATCCGCCGCAGTGGTCTCGCGAATGCGATCCGACAATACGCTGACCAGCCGCTGATTCAGTTCCGGCATACGGTGCAGCATCTCGGTGAAGTCGTTCTTGTGGAGCCTGGCTACGCGGCTTTCCATTGCTGCGTGAACCGTTGAAGGATAATGAGCGAGCCGCGAATATGGCAGCAAGCCGGTAACTTGTCCGGCGTGCGCTACGTAAACGCGGCCGTCTCCACGCTCCGCGCGTATTTCTCCGGCCAACACTACGACCAGATGTTCTGCGGCGTCTCCGGCATGCACCAGTATTTCGCCCGGGTGCAAATCGAACACCTCCATTTGCGCGGCAAGCCATTCCAAGCCGCCGGCGGAAAGATCGGAAAACACCGAAATCGATTTCAACTCCTCGACTGCTGGATGAATAATTGGCTTGATAGTCGCGGCGTCCATGTTCACACCTTACTCAGGTATTGATGCACAAACTGAATCGCTACGGAACCTTCGCCGACACCGGAAGCGACGCGCTTGATTGACCCGTGGCGGACATCTCCCACGGCAAAAATTCCGGGGATGTTGGTTTCCAGCAGGCCAGGCTCGCGGTCAAGCTGCCAACCTGTAGGACGCTTGCCGTTGCGCATGAGATCGGGGCCGGTGAGGACGAAGCCGCGCGAATCGCGTTCAATCACTCCGTCCAGCCATTCGGTGCAGGGTTGGGCGCCGATAAAAATAAACAGCGCGCTGGCGGGAACGGTTTGCGTGTCACCGCTGGCATCGCATGCGACGGAGATCGAGCGCAGGCGGTCTTCGCCTTGAACGGCCGTGACGCGACTCTGGCACTCAACATGAATATTGTCGGTCTTTTGAATTTGGTCGATCAGATATTGCGACATGGAGGCGGCCAGCGAACGGCCGCGAACCAGCATGATGACGCGCCGCGCGTATTTGGAAAAGAACGTCGCAGCTTGCCCGGCGGAATTCGCTCCTCCTACGATATACACGTCTTCGTCGCGGCAGGAGATCGCCTCGGTGGGGCCGGCACCGTAGTAGACACCCGCTCCTTGCAAGCGCTCAACGCCGGGCACGTCTAAGGTTCGCCATTGGACACCTGTCGCCAACACCATTGCGTGGCACGACACCTCGGTGCCGTCGTTGAGTTTCAAATAGCGATAGGGTCCACCCACGCGAATCGCGTTCGCTGTCTGTGGCGAAACGATTTCGACGCCGAAGCGCCGCGCTTGAGTCACCGCGCGCATCGCCAGGTCAGATCCGCTCAGGCCTGCTGGAAAACCGAGGTAGTTTTCGATTTTTGAGCTGAGGCCCGCTTGCCCGCCGGGCGCTTCCCGCTCCACGATCAGCGTCTTCAAACCTTCCGACGCGCCGTATACGGCAGCAGCCAGACCGGCCGGGCCGCCGCCGACGATGGCGACGTCGTAGAATTCGAGGCCGGCGCGTGTGCGAAGCCCGAGTTTGGCGGCCACTTGCTGCCAGGCCGGCTGAGCCAGACGATCGCCATCCGGAAAAAAGACTAGCGGCAATTTCAGCTCATCTCTGCCGAGGCTTTCCACAAGGAGACCAACCTCCTGGTCGCGCTCCGCCGCGTCGGCATCCAGCCATTGGAACGGCACTTGATTACGCGCCAGAAAATCGCGCAGTTCATACGATTTCGGCGACCAGCGGGTCCCGAGCACGCGCACTCCCTCAAATGGCGGCTTATGTGTCGCAAACCATTCCTGCAGGAGGTCGTCGAGCACAGGATAGAGTTGCTGCTGAGGCGGATCCCACGGTTTCAACAGATAGTGATGGACCTGGATATCGTTAATCGCCTGAATGGCGGCTTCCGTATCGGCATAAGCCGTTAACAGAACACGCTTCGCCTCCGGATACAGCCTCATGGCTTCCCCAAGCGTTTCGATCCCGTTCATGCGCGGCATTCGATAGTCCACTAACAGCAGCGCCACCGGATCATTGCGTTGCTGTAAGCGACGCAGCAGATCGAGGGCAGTAGACCCCGATTCGGCGCGCATCACGCGGTACGTTCTGCTGTAGTGCTGCCGCAGGTCGCGCTCGATCGCACGCACCACATCCGGATCGTCGTCGATGGTCAGAATGACTGGTCTCGCCATATGGGTTTTATAGACGTGCCGGGCGATTTGTTTGCTTCAGAAGGTGGAAAAGATCCGAGTCCAGTTGCATTACAGTGAGATGCCGTGGGGCGGCATTTCGATGCACGGGCTTCGAGCATCAATCGCGATGAGGCCGCGTTTCGTTTTTAGACGCGCACCAGGGCCACAACCGCGTGTGCGCTTGGCGAGGCGAAGACTCAGGATGGATGAGCGGCGCTCACCTCACCTACAGATTCTATGGGAAATCCCAGCGTGCGCCAAGCCTCGAAACCGCCCGCTAACGGCCGGACACGCTGAAATCCCGCGCGTTTGAGTTGCAGCGCCACACGGGCGCTGGTGGCTTCGTTGGGTCACGTACAGTACAGGATAATTTCTTGGCCCTGCGGAATTTCATGCGAACCGGAACGTAAGTCGCCCGGCCGGAGCACCCGTGCGCTGGCAATTTTCAAACCACTGCGCTCGACCTCCGCAGGATGGCGCAAGTCCACGACCGTTACTGCCTGGCCGCTTTCGATCAGGTCACGAGCCTGCCGCGGCGTTATGCGATTGATGCGCAGATTACGAAGAAATCGTCTCCGTTCGAAATACTTCACTGCGATGTAGAGAATCAGGAGCGCTGCGATCACCAGACCCGCACGGCGGCTGAATAGCCCGATGGACATCAACAATTCATCCACTTGGCGATAAAAGATCCGGCCCAGCAGAAGGTAAGAAGCAGCCCAGAGCGCACAGCCTGCGGCGTCCGCGATTAAGAACGCGGCATAGGGAATTCCGCTGATACCGGCGAGCGAGACGGATAGCAGCCCCATTCCCGGAATAAATTTTGCGAACAGCAGCGCGCGAGCGCCGTGTTTAGCGAAACGCATTTCGGTCTTTCGCACGCAGGTATCCGGCTCGAGTGACAGCTTGCATAAAAGCCCCAGCACCCGGCGCCCTTGAAACCGGCCGAGTTGATACCACATACTGTCGCCGATCAGAACGGCGGCGACCGCTATCGACAAAGAAGCCCCGAACGAATACTGATGGTTCCCCACCATTGCACCCATCAGAACAAAGAGCGGGTCGGCGGGAAGGGGCAGGCCAATTCCCACAGCCAGCACATAAATGAACAGCACCCAGTAGCCGTGCCGTAACAGAAGAGGGCCAAAGGAGAACACTGAATCGTGATCCTAACCTAGAAGGAAGTCCCTGACGCTTGTGACGGAACGCGGCTGATGTCCGCTACGCTTCCGCTCTGGAGATTGAATCCGTTTTCGCCATTTTCGCGCCGTTCGGTTGCTGTATGGCGGCCGATGAATGTGCGATGAGTCACTAGATTGCGAACCCCATTATCACTCAAGTAGCGCAACAAATAGTACGAACCGAACCGCCGAAACGCTAGCGACACGTAAGCCAACAATGCCTCTGCTGTCGTCTTTCACTTCGCGTAGCTCCCGCCGCCGTTTTCACAGGAATCGCGATCATGGAGCTTATACCTCCCCAGTCCCGAAAAGGACGCGCATGACTCGGTGCAGCAAAACGTGCTCGTGTCAAGTTTTTGAACATTAGGAGCCAGTGGACATTCATGCCGGGGCACAGACGGAGTCGCTCTTAGGGCCTAGAAAGGCTGACCCCACGGTGCGGGGCTTCGGGCGGCGGAAAAGGCCTGATCGAGAGAAGAAATATCGAAATCCGGGGGCAGCATTTTGGCGATGGCGTCGCCAAGCTTCATTTCTTCGCGTTGTTTTCGCATTTTGGCGATGGCAATCTGGACGGCGTGTCTCTCGGCTTTGCGCGATTCTTCGGCCTCAGCGCGTTTTTGCGAAGCAAAGCCAATTTCGGCTAACTGCCGTGCTTTCTTGCGCTTCTGAAATTCGGCCGAGGCGCGTTGGTAGGCACGATCCTGGGCGGCGTGGTAGCGGACGTAACATTCGAGCTCGCGAGGGTCAAGGCTGACCGGGATGGCGCCGATTTTGGCCTCCTCGGGAGTTTTCGGCTCGGGCGCAAAACAGCTGTTCTGCATGCGCAGGGCGCGTTTGGCGAGCCAGGTGTGCTCGGCCATTTTGACGACCAATTCGATTTCGGCCTGGCCGACGGGCTGCTCGTCTTCGATGAGCTGGTTGAGGAAAGCGTCGTAGTTTTCCTGCTTTTCGACTTCTTTGAGAACGCGGAATTTTGCGCAGAGGCCGTGTTTGGTGCCATTTTGCGCGACTTTGGCCTTGGTCTCGACGGACTTGGGGCCAGTGGATTTTTCAGAGTTGCGGCGATTGGCCGCGATTTGTTTGGCGGTTGCCATGGTTGTCTCCAGATGGTGTACGGTGGCAGGCGAAAACGCCTGCTCTACGGTGTCGAGGATGCAGGGCGGGTGTGCGAAATGAGAGGCTGAGGAGGGTGTAAGGCGCTGGATCTGAAGGCAAAAAGATTTGAAAGTGCGGTTGTGACC
>DASVGP010000190.1:0-9535 GCA_036379475.1 Bryobacteraceae bacterium
TCCTTGAGCTGGCAGCCGAGGTCTTGAATCTGTTCGACCGCGGCAGCCAGCCCGCGCACCGCCGTATCTTTCTTCTTACGCGTACGCGCCATCTGCTCGCGCGAAACCAGCATGCCGCCCGTGAGAGCAATACGTTGCGACATGCCGGTAATCTCTCCCTCAGCCTGCTCGTAGGCCTTCTTTTGGTCGATCACTCCGCGCAGCAACGGCTCCAGTTGCGGCAGTAGAGTTTCGGCCTGAAGCAGAGTAAAGAATCTCGCCACGAGTATGCGCGTCCCGCCGAGACGAGTATAGCAGCGGAATTTGCCTGCGCCTTAGCGGTTCGCTGAAATCCGTTTGCGAGCCACGACCAGCGCCAAACCAAGCAGTCCGAAGCCGAGCAGGAACATCGAAGCGGGTTCCGGCACGGGACTCGTGGTGAAGGAGCCGAACTCTCCGGGGGGCACTTGTGAATCAGGGCCGGCATTCGGATTATCAAGCAAGCCGCTCGCATCGGCCAAGCCGGCCGCGTATATAAGCCCGGAGCCAAGATCACCGTTGCTCCAAAAAGCGCCGGTGTATCCTCCGGCAACATTGAACGCTACACCAAAGATGTCAAACACGCCGCCGGAAAATGGATAGGTTAGCGTGGGAACGCCGTTAATGAGTGTCCAACAAACCTGTGGAGAGTCTCCTGCTGGGTAGAACAGGTCGTCATAGGATAGACCGCCTGACGTAAACGCAACACCCGGGTTACCAAGAGTGTTACTAATATACGACACCGGAGTGTATAGCCCGGTAATCGCGCCGGAGACACCGCCCGGGACGTTCGAATCCGAAAACGTTCCCGTAATCCCGGTGATCTCATAGCCGGGGGGAGTAGTAGCGTTCGAGCTTTGCGCTCCAACCCAGATCGTCCCGGAACTGGTAATCCCGTTACCATTGAACGAGAAATTGAATCCGTCCGCCAGCGCTGCCGGCGCAATCGCGAGCGCCGCTCCGAGTGCGAGCGCCGCGACACAATAATCTTTCTTCATCTTTTCCTCCTATGCACTTCCTAGAAAAACTGCCAGGAGTTAGACCCGAATTTGGCGTTTTCGCTACAGAAAAGCTTCAAAGGCGGCCCGCTTTCTTTTCGTGCGCGCCCTATGCGCTCGGTCCAATGTTCTGGTTCACGCGGAAGAAATTCGTGGGGTCGTACTGCTTCTTTATACGAGCCAGGCGCTCATAGTTGTCGCCGTAAGCGGCCTGGATGCGCTCCTGGCCTTCTTCCATCATGAAATTCACGTACGCTCCACGCGCAGAATACGGAACCAGGGCAGCCCAATACTCTTTACACCAAGCCGTTATCTTTTCCGCATTTGCAGGATCGGGATCCACGCCGACGATTACCTGCGTGAACAGTGCATCGCGAAAGCTATAGGCCGTGTCCTTCTTGCCCACGCGCCGCGCTGCTCCATTGACAGGATAAAGGTGCGTCGTGGACAGAATGGTGGGTACCCGGGACCCGTGCTCGACGAGCCGGTCAATGGCCGCATCACTTAACTCGGTGAAATTATGAGATCGCCAGTACATTTGCAGCCCAGGCGGAAGCAGCGGATCGAAAATGCTCTGCGCCACCGGGAAAGGCACCGGACCAAAATGATCGAAAATCGGCTTGCCCAGCGTGCGCATCGGCTTTAGCGATGCCTCGGCGGCTTCAGCCGATCCGGTACAGCACCAGACGATTCCGCAGACCGTTTTAAGGTGGAGATGCTCCGGAAACATGGGCACGGGCGGTATCACCAGAAAAGCAAAGAAGCCATTTACGTCCTCGGGAGCTTCGGCAATGAACTCCCGGTACGCGCGCAGCACGCTCGCGGCTTCCTCAACCGGCCAAAACGTCGGCCCGAATTGGACAGTGCTGACGGGATGGAGCCGAAACGTAAACGACGTGACGACTCCAAAGTTTCCTCCACCACCGCGTACCGCCCAGAACAGATCGGCATGGTCGCGACTATCCGCAGTAACGAACGATCCATCTGCCAGAACCATGTCCACAGAGAGGAGGTTGTCAATCGTCAGACCGTACTTTCGGATGAGATAACCGATTCCTCCGCCGAGTGTGAGTCCGGCTACCCCGGTGGTAGAGATGAATCCCGAAGGAGTGGCCATGCCGAAGGCGTGCGTCGCATGATCGACATCGCCCCAAACACAGCCGGCCTCCACGCGAACCGTTTTGGTCGCGGGGTCCACACGCCTCCCTTTCATTCGCGAGAGATCGATGGTGAGGCCATCGTCACACGTTCCGAGGCCAGCCCCGTTATGGCCACCGCCCCGAATTGCGGTCAGAAGATTGTTTTCCCGGCCATATGCAACCGCGGCCATCACATCGGCAACGTCCGCGCAGCGCGCGATCAGACGCGGCCGCTTATCAATCATCGCGTTGTATACTTTGCGCGCAGATTCATAAGCTCCATCGGAGGGCTGGATCAGCTCCCCTCGAAAAGAGGCCTTCAATCGATCCATTGATTGTGTAGCCATAAATCGTCCTCGGTTCGAAACTCTCGACGGATTCGTCGTGAAAATATACCCGCTTCGAGCAGGTAATGTAAACATATCAGTTCCGAGTTGCAGCCGCTATCCTGAGACTTGCGCATCGGCATTCATTGCTCCACGGCGGGATCGCTCGAAAAGGCCGCCATCAAGGCGCGGGAATTGGGCGCGAACACGTTCCAGATTTTTTCCGCCAGTCCCCGCATGTGGCGCGCGAAGATGCCCGACTCCGAGGCAGTCAAGCGGCTGAGGGATGAGCGCGAGCGGCATGATCTCACCCCGCTTGTGATCCACGACAGCTATTTGATCAATCTGGCCGCGCCACCGTCTTTGGTCCGCGAACAATCGATCGACGCTTTCCGCGGCGAACTCGAACGGGCAATCCTGATCGGCGCCGATTACTTAGTCGCCCATCCTGGCAATTACAAAGGCCTGAGCGTCCAGCAAGGCATGCTAAACGTGGCCGAAGGGCTTGCGCTCGCCTGGCGCGCGGTCAATCCAGGTCTCAAAAAACATGCCGCGGTGACCGTCTTGCTTGAGAACACCGCGGGCGCGGGCGCGCAGCTCGGAGGCAAGCTGGAAGAACTGGCGACGATTCGCGAGCTCGCCTCGCCCTATCTGGACATTCCCATCGGCTATTGTCTCGACACCTGCCACTGCTACGTCGCCGGTTTTGATATCGCTGGCGAAGCCGGTCTGGAGCAATTGATCGGAACCGCGTCGGAAACGCTTGGCCTCAGTCACATTCCGGTGATTCACGCCAACGATGCCAAGACCGCGCTGCATTCGCACTGCGACCGGCACGCGCATATAGGCGCCGGGTATATTGGTTTAGAAGGTTTCCGCCGCATTCTCAACCATACGGAGTTGTGCGGGAAAGCGTTCATCCTGGAAACTCCGATCGACCAGCCGGGCGACGACCTTCGCAATGTTACGCAACTGAAGGAGCTTGTATTCCAGAAAAAGCCTTCGATGCCCAAGGTATCGAAAACAAGTGGTTCGAACGCTGGCAAGCGGACCCTTCGCTCTACGTAGCCGCGGAACCCGAAAAGCCCAACTATTACGTGCTTGAAATGCTGCCGTATCCGAGCGGCAAGCTGCACATGGGACACGTGCGCAACTACTCCATCGGTGATGCGCTCGCGCGCTACATGTGGATGCGCGGCTACAACGTGCTCCATCCGATGGGCTGGGATGCCTTCGGACTACCCGCCGAAAACGCGGCTATCAAGCGCAGCATGCACCCTCGCGAGTGGACGCTGAGCAATATCGCGCATATGAAGGCGCAGATGCGGCGGCTCGGCTTCGCGCTCGATTGGAACCGCGAAATTTCGACTTGCGAACCGGAATACTATCGCTGGAACCAATGGTTCTTCCTGAAAATGTTTGAGCGCGGACTGGCTTATCGCAGAGAAGCGCGGTTGAATTGGTGCCCGGAATGCGGCACCGTCCTGGCAAACGAGCAAGTCGTGAACGGCTGCTGCTGGCGTCACGAAACCACCCCTGTCGAGCAGCGCGCTATGCAGCAGTGGTTCCTGAAAATCACCGCCTATGCGGACCGGCTGCTCGACGACATGAAGCAGCTTGAAGGCGGCTGGCCGGAGCGCGTGCTGACCATGCAGCGCAATTGGATCGGCCGCTCGGAAGGCGCAGAAGTCGATTTCGATATCGAGGGCTGCGCGGACAAGATCCGCATCTTCACCACGCGCATCGATACGATTTACGGCGCGACCTGCCTCATTCTAGCTTTGGAGCATCCGCTGGCCGAAAAGCTGGTCACCGACGCGGAAGGCCGGCTGAAGATCAAAGAGGCGATCGACCGGACGGCGCGCCAAGACCCGGACAGCTTGGAAAAAATCGGTCTGTTTACCGGCCGCTACGCGGTTCATCCGTTCAGCGGTGCAAAGATTCCCATCTGGCTCGGCAATTTCGTTCTCATGGGCTACGGCACCGGCGCGATTATGGCGGTGCCCGCACACGACGAGCGCGACTTTGAGTTTTGCCAGAGGTATAACATTCCGATCGCTCCCGTGATCCGGCCAGTAGCTGGAGAAGACGGTCTACCCTACGTGGAAGACGGGGTGGTGGAAAATTCGGGCGAATGGTCGGGCCTCGGCAGCGAAGAAGCGCGCCGCAAGATGACCGCCTTTGCCCGCGAGCACAGCTTCGGCGAAGCAGCCGTCACCTACCGCATCAAAGACTGGGGCATTTCTCGCCAGCGTTACTGGGGAACGCCGATTCCGATGATCCATTGCCCGCACTGCGGCATCGTGCCGGTTCCTGAAAAGGATCTCCCGGTTCTGCTGCCGCTGGATGTCACGATTACCGGCACGGGTAAATCGCCGCTCGAATCGGTCGATTGGTTTATCAACGTGAATTGTCCGAAGTGCGGCGGCGCAGCGCGGCGCGAAAGCGACACCATGGACACATTCGTCGATTCGTCCTGGTACTTCTATCGCTACTGCGATCCGCATAACGAGCACGCGCCCTTCCAGACATCCACCATTGCGCGCTGGTTTCCCATCGATCAATACATCGGCGGCATCACGCACGCGATTCTCCATCTGATCTATTCGCGATTTTGGACCAAGGTGATGCATGACCTTACTCTTATCTCGAATGCCGAGCCGACCAAGAATCTTTTCACGCAGGGCATGGTGCTCAAGGGCGGCACGGCAATGTCGAAATCGAAGGGGAATGTGGTCGATCCCGACGAAATGGTCGCACGCTATGGCGCCGACACTTGCCGGCTGTACACGCTCTTCGCCGCACCACCCGAAAAAGACATGGAATGGGACGAATCGAGCGTCGATGGCCAGTACCGCTTTCTCGGCCGTGTGTATCGCTTCGTCACCCGAAACGCAGCACGCGAGGACGGCAGAGCCACCGGTGCTTCCGATCGCGAAGCGCTGCGCAAGTTGCACCAAACGATTCGCAAGATCACCAACGATTTCGACTCTCGCTGGCATTTCAACACGTCCATCGCCTCGCTCATGCAGTTGGTGAACGAACTCTACACGCTCGAAGCGGATCTCTCCGCCGAAGCCGCGCGCACGATCTGCGAAAAGCTCACGCTGATGCTCGCCCCTTTTGCTCCCTACACGGCCCAGGATCTTTGGGACACGCTCGGTCACAATGGTCCGGTGTTCCGCCAAACCTGGCCGGCATTCGATTCGGAACTTGCGAAAGAGGACTTACTGGAGATCCCCGTGCAGGTCAACGGCAAATTGCGCGGGCACATTCACACGCCGCTCGGCGCGCCGAAAGAACAGCTCGAACAGCTTGCGTTAGAGAACGATAAGGTAACGGCCTTTGTCGAAGGCAAGCGGATCGTCAAGATCATTGTCGTGCCGGATAAGCTGGTCAATATTGTCGCGAAATAATTCAGGTCTCCTGAAGTTTGCGCCGTAAGCAAGCCTGGGCCAGGCGCAGATCGTGCCGCACGATGTGTACCGACTTTCCGAGCACGTCCGCCGTTTCTTCGGCCGTCATGCCTCCGAAATAGCGCATTTCGATCAACTGAGCAAGAGAGCTGTCCTCTTCCGACAGTGCATCGAGTGCGGTATTCAAATCCAGCAGTTCGATCCGGTGTGTGGCGGAGCCTGGAGACAGTTGGATGGAATCTCCCGAACGTTTTTTCGTCGCACGCGCTCGCGCATAGTCCACCAGCACCTGCCGCATCACGCGCGAGGCAATCGCCAGGAAGTGCGCGCGATCTGCAAACTGACGATTCTGCTCGCCCAGCAGTTTTAAATAGACCTCGTGTACTAAGGCGGTTGTTTGGAGCGTGTGCTCGGGGCGTTCCCCGCGCAGATGGCAGGAAGCGATCTGGCGCAACTCCGAATAAAGCAGCGTCACCAGTTCGTTGAGCGCGGATTCTTCTCCTGCGCGCATCCTTTCCAATAAGCCGACCGTGTCCTGGTGCACGTAAACAGGGTACTCCGCCGATCCGGAAATGCACTACAATGATGCATCGCAAAACCTGCCATGCACCAAGCGGTACGGATGCTGTTCCACGAACTCGCCGGCCTCCCGGCGGCGGAGCGCGAGCGAAGGCTTGCGGACCCACGGGTGGAGCCTCGCGTTCGCGAGGAGGTGGAATCCCTGCTGCGTTACGATCTTCCGGAGAATCAGGAGCTCACAGCCTGCATCGCCGGCGTGGCTGCTGAGGTTCTCGATCCGGTCCAAGCCGAACCTGTTCAGCGGTGCGGGCCGTACCGCCTGGTGCGCCTACTTGGCAGCGGCGGCATGGGCGACGTTTATTTGGCCGAGCGCGAGGGTGAGATTCGGCAGCAGGTTGCGGTGAAGCTATTGGCCTTCCGGCGGGCTCGCTGGCGGGAGCGCTTTCTGAGGGAACGGCAACTCCTGGCCTCGCTCCAACACCCGTCCATCGTGCATGCCATCGACGCCGGGCATACGAGCGACGGCCGGCCTTTTCTGGTAATGGAGTATGTAGCCGGAGAATCGATCGATGTCTATGCTTCTCGAATCGGCATTTGTGATCGCCTGGGCCTATATCTTCGGGTCTGCGAAGCGGTGTCGCATGCGCACCGCCGCTTGATCATTCACCGCGATCTGAAGCCCTCGAATATTCTGGTGGACGAATCCGGCCAGCCGAAGCTGCTGGACTTCGGGATCGCCAAGCTCCTGGACGAAACGGGCGACCTTACGCAAACCTCGGAGCGCGCGTTCACGCCGAGCTACGCCAGCCCCGAGCAACTGCGCGGAGACCTCCAGACCACCGCTACTGACATCTACTCGCTGGGCGCGGTTCTCTACAAGCTGCTGACGGACCGCTTACCGAACGAGCATCGCACGCGCACACCGCCGAGCCGCCTGAATCCCAATGTCCCGTCCGACTTGGACTATGTTCTCCAGAAGGCGCTGCGCCAAGCGCCCGAAGAACGCTACGCCTCGGTGGAAGCGCTCGCGGCCGATATCCGCGCCGTGCTGGAATCGAGGCCGGTGGCGGCGCGTGCCGGCGATGTCTGGTACCGCACGCGAAAGTTTTTGCGGCGCTACTCGGCGCCATTGGCCGCGCTCGCGCTGATCGTCGTGAGTCTCGCGGCCGGTCTGTTCGTCGCCAACCGGGAGCGCCTCAAAGCGGAGCGGCGCTTTGCGCAGCTTCGGGAGCTCTCCAACAACGTTTTCGCACTGGATCGAGCGATTCGCGATCTGCCCGGTTCGACGGAAGCCCGCCAGCGGCTGGTAGCGGTGTCGCTCAAGTATCTGAAAGGCCTCGCGGCCGATGCGCACGGCGATGTGGATCTCACCCGCGAGATCGGAGAAGGGTATTTGCGCATCGGCCGCATCCAGGGCGTTCCGACAGAGCTTAATCTCGGCGAGCGGGCCGAGGCGGAAGCCAGCCTCAAGACGGCCGGCGAGTTGCTCGATACTGTGCTTGCATCGCGGCCGACCGATCGAAGGGCGCTGCTGGACTCAGCGCGAGTTGCGCACGACCGCATGATCCTGGCCGAAGAAGAGCACCGCTACGCAGATGCGCAGGCGCAGGCGCAGAAGGCCGCCAAACAGATGGATGCATTCTTGCGCCGGGGAGAGGCGACCGATGCTGAGCGGTCCGAGGCGGCGCAGATTTTCGGCAACATCGCGCTCGCTTGCATCAACATGCATTTGTATACGGAAGCGGAGCCGTTCGCTCACCACACGGTAGAAATCTCACGCACCCTTCGTTCCCCGGACCTTCGCCTGAGCCTGGGTCTCAGCCTCCTGGCAAACTCCTATCGATATCAAGGCAAACTGCAACAAGCTCTGCGGACCATCCGCGTAGCCAGGCAGGCAGCACAGGCAACGCATTATTCGAACGAAACGGAGCGGATGTTCGGCATGTATGGAGTCCTTTTGCGCGAAGGGACGATCCTCGGAGAGGACGGCGGCGTCAATCTGAACCGGCCCACCGAAGCGGCCGCCGCGCTGCGCCAAGCCTTCGAGCTAGCTGATCAACTGGCGCGCAGAGATCCTCAGGATGCCGTGAGCCGCGACCGAGTGGCCAATTCCGGCAACCAATTGGGCAACATTTTGCGGCACAGCGACCCGCAAGCGGCGCTGGCCGTTTACGATCTCTCGATCCGGCGGCTGAGCGAAATTCGCGATAGCCTTACTGCCCGCCGCGACCGCGCCCTGCTGCTCGCGGACTCCTCGTACGCGCTGCGCAGCTTGCATCGGGATTCCGAAGCGAAGCGGCGCGCCAAAGCCGCATTGGCGATCCTTGAAAGCACAAAAGATTATCCCGCCAAAGAGATCCGATTCGAGAGTGCGGTCTACGCCACATTGTGCGCGCTCGCCGACGAACAGGCCGCTGCCGGCAACCCGCGGCAAGCGATCCAGATCTATGAAAGCGTGCTTGGGAAAGTTCACACCGCCAAGCAAGAAGCCTTCAGCGATCTGCGCAATGCTCCTAGGCTTTCGCAGCTCTATGAGACTCTGGCACGCCTCTATGCACGAACCGGCGACTTGGAGCGCGCAGGCGATATGCAGAGTCTGCGCATCCAGCTTTGGCGAAGCTGGGACCGCAAGCTTCCCAACAATTCGTTTATCCGGCGGGAAATGCTCTCGCCACTATCAGAGCCGCGAGCAAAGAGAGCGGTATTCCACTGACGGCAGCAATCTTTTTCTGCTAATTTTCGGCGCAAATCCCGCTATTGAGGGTAAGAGGAGGATATGCCGAAAACCTGGAAACGGGTGCTGCCAATGGCGCTCGTTGTATTGCTGTGCGGATGGGCAGCCGCCGCACAGATGTTGCCCAACTTTTTCCCTTTCCCCAATGCCACGGGGGTTTTGGAAACTTACAACATAAAAGGAGGCGCGCTCAACCTCTCCGGACCCTTTTTCCAAAGCCTGGGGAGCAATGGGCGCAGTTGCGCATCCTGTCACAGGCCTGCCCAAGGCTGGTCGATTTCTCCGAACGAAGTGAAGCTCCGTTTTCTGTTGACCCAGGGATTGGACCCGATCTTCCGCACTGTCGACGGCTCCGTTTGCAATCACGGGGTGGACACTTCCACCG
>DASVGP010000191.1:0-6055 GCA_036379475.1 Bryobacteraceae bacterium
CTCTGCGAAACGCTTCCGTTCGGCAGATCCCGAAGACAATATCCGTGGCGCGCCGGACCTGGTAGTCGAAGTGCTCTCGCCTTCCAACACCGCGGCCGAGATGCTGGACAAAGAACAGATCTGCCTCGCCAACGGTGCGCGGGAATTCTGGGTGGTCGATCCCAATCGCCGCCACGTGAAAGTCACCAATTCAGAAGGCCGCACGAAGCTCTATCATTGCGGACAAGAGATCCCGCTGCCGATGTTCGGAAATGCCAGCTTGGCCGTCGATTCCATCTTCGTTTGAACTCGATGGTCGAGCGGCGTTTGGCCTGCCAAGCCGGTTGGTGAGCGCGGTAGGAATCGAACCTACAACCTAATGATTAAGAGTCATTTGCTCTGCCAATTGAGCTACGCGCCCGTTCTCGGTGGAAGGGACGGCGAAGTGCCGTCAGAGACACTATAACATCTGCTTGGCACGAAGCTGCTCGGCTGCAATTTCGGCGATGTCGAGCAGACGCGGTGCTTGCTCGGACGGCATAGAAGCCAGCGCATCGCGGAACATCGTGTTGCAAAACGGACAGGCCGCGCCGATCGTGTCCGCGCCCGTGGCCACCAATTCTTTAGCTCGTGTGTAGTTCACGCGCTGCCCAGTCTCTTCGCCTAAAAAGACAAGCCCGCCGCCGGCTCCGCAGCAAAACGAGCGCTCGCGCGCCCGCGGCGGATCGATCACCTCCGCCGAGGGCGCAATCACTGCGCGCGGCTCGTCGTAGATCCCGCGATATCGGCCCAAATAGCAGGGGTCGTGGAAGACAACCCGAGATCCGGCATCGCTGGCCGGTAGCAGATGCGCATGCCGCGCCATAAATTCGCTGTGATGCTCAATCGCAACTGTTCCGCCGGCTTCCCTCCAGTCTTCACCGATGGTCCGCACGCAATGAGGACAGATCGACACCATCTTCTTCACACCCGCCCGCTGGATCGTTTCCAGATTCGTCTCCGCAAGCTGCCCGAAGAGGAGATCGTTGCCCAGCCGCCGCACCGGATCGCCCGTGCAGCGCTCCTTCTTCAGCGCGCCGAATGACGTCCCGAGATGCTTCATGATCGCGGCGAAAGCGGCAATGATTTCCCGCCCGCGCGGATCGTAAGCGCCCATGCAGCCGAGCCACAGGCAATACTCCTGCGAGCCGTCGAAAATTGGAAACTCCTGTTTCGCGATGAATTTGTCGCGCTCGCTCGCGGAGAACCCCATCACGTTCCCGTGCCGCTCCAGGTTGAGAAATAGCTTGGCGCCGTGCTCAGCCTCCCACGTACCGGTATTCACCGCGCCGCGGCGCAGCCCGATTATCATCGGCAGATGTTGGATGCCCACCGGACACTGGTATTCGCAAGCCCCGCAGGTGGTGCATTGAAATACTGCGGTCTGCGAAACCGTGGCGCTGAGAACCGGCTTTTCGTTGTGCTCGCCAAATTCGTTGAGGTAGTCGCGCAGGCCTAGCGCGATCAGCTTCGGGTTCAATTCTTTACCCGTGTTGTTGGCGGGGCAATGTTCGGTGCAGCGGCCGCATTCGACGCAGGAATACGCCTGCAACGCCGTCAGACGCGAAATGTCCTTGCCCGCGACGATGCCGAAATCTTCATCGCCTTCGAGCGGAGGGATATGGCTGAAGCCGTCGCGCCGCAGGAACACAGCGAACGGGCTGAGCACCAGATGCAGGTGTTTGGTGTGCGGAATCAGCGGCAGAAACGCCAGCAGCGTAAGCGTGTGTACCCACCACAGCGCATGTCCAGCGGCGGAGTCGTCGCGCACCCACCACATGGGCATGTAGGTCACCATCAAAACAAAAATGAACAGTGCGATAACGCCGGATTCCGCGGAGAGCGGTCCGAGCCATTTCGGCCGCAGCACGAAGCGGCGAAACGCGAGTCCGGCAATTGCGGCGGCGCAGAACAGCGCGAATACGAACGCGAACCAGAAATAAAACGCGCCAAAACCCGACCGGCTGAGAAACGGCACGCCCAGCCCCGAGGCGATGTGGTTGGAGGTCACAATGACAAACGCGAGAAAGCCCCAGAAGACAAACGCGTGTGCAATGCCCGGCCACGGCCGTTCGCGAATCACTTTCGCCTGGCACAGAACTTCCCAAAAGAAGTTCCAAATGCGATGCCCGGCGCGGCCCCAGCGAAAATCCGGCTCCCGGCGCGAGCGCACGATGTGCCCCAGTACGGGGCCGAAGCGCGCTGCAAACAGAGCGACGGAAAGGCAGATGAGCGCGATCAGCAGCGCTCGCTCGGCGGCGGAACTATCGATCATGCAACTGCGAGCCGCTTGCTGACGCGCGCGATTCTGTTTGGTTCAGAACCCCGACCGTAAGGAATGGCCGGCGCTTTCCTGTAGCATGAAAAAGCGTGCGATATCTCATCTCCGGGGCCGCTGGCTTCATTGGATCACACCTGTCAGACCGTTTGATCGAGCGCGGCCATGAAGTGATCGGATTAGACAACCTGATCACTGGCCGCTTGGAAAATATCACGCATTTGCGCGGCAATTCTCGCTTCGCCTTTCTAGAGCGCGACGTTACTCAGCCGCTCCCCGCCTCCGGCCGAGTCGATCGAGTGCTTCATCTGGCCTCGCTGGCAAGCCCGGTCGATTATCTGAACCATCCGATCGAAACGCTCGAATCCGGTTCTATAGGCACGCGAAATATGCTCGAGGCAGCGCGCGCCTCGAATGCACGTTTTCTGCTTACGTCCACTTCCGAATGTTACGGCGACCCGCTGGAGCATCCTCAGAAAGAAACCTATTGGGGCAACGTGAATCCGGTAGGGCTGCGCTCCTGCTACGACGAGAGCAAGCGCTACGCCGAAGCGCTCACTATGGCCTATCAGCGCACCTATGGGCTGAGGACCAACATCGCCCGTATCTTCAATACATACGGGCCGCGAATGGCGTTGAACGATGGCCGCGTTGTGCCGGCATTTATCGATCAGGCATTGCGCGGCGCCAGTCTTACGGTTTTTGGCGACGGCTCCCAGACCCGCAGTTTCTGTTATGTTTCCGATCTCGTCGAAGGCTTGATTCTTCTCAGCGAATCCGAGGAGCGATATCCGGTAAACCTGGGCAATCCGGCCGAAATCACCATTCTCGAATTAGCCAATCGTATCCGCGCTCGCTTCGGGAACCAGCCGGGCATTGAATACAAGCCGCTACCCGCGGACGATCCCAAAATTCGCCAGCCCGATATCGCGAAAGCCAGGCGATTGCTCAACTGGGAACCAAAGGTGCCGCTCGAAAAAGGCCTGACAGTCACGATCGAATATTTTCGCAAGAAATCGGCACTCCCAGCTACGGGCGATCTTCGCCTCGACGGGATTGAGGCTGTCTAATCAGAAATGCCGAAACTGATTCGCTCTTGCCTTGACTGGCGACATACACTTTCAGGCACTAAGAAACGTACCAATTCCCTTCGCGCCACACGGTCGTGGCAAACGGGCGTTTCATGCCAAACATCCCTTCACACGGCTCCTCCAAAGAGCCTAGAATGAGCTTATGGAACTGAGAGTGAACCACGCGCGCTTTCAGGTCTCCGGCGACCCGAACCGCCCGCTGCTCTATGTGCTTCGCGAAGAACTCGACCTGACCGGAACCAAATATGGCTGCGGCGAGGGCGAGTGCGGCGCCTGCACGGTGCTTCTCGACGGAGTGGCGCACCGCTCGTGCCAGACTTCGGTGGCCAGCGCCCAAGACAAGGAGATCACCACCATTGAAGGATTCGCCGATGGCGACCGGTTGCATCCGTTGCAAGAGGCATTCATGGCCTGCGATGCCATGCAGTGCGGCTATTGCACGGCGGGAATGATTCTCTCCTCCGCCGCGCTGCTGCACAAGAATCCCAGGCCGTCCAAGGCGGAGATCAAACAGGCGCTTGACGGCAACATCTGCCGCTGCGGCACTTACAACCGGATTATCGCCGCGGTCCAGCGTGCCTCGCACTCTCATAAAATGGAAGCCAACGGAGCACGCCATGGCTGAGACTCAGATGGACCGGCGTGTATTTCTGCAATCGCTCGGCGGAGGTTTGGCGATTCTGTTTGCTACGGATGAAGCGTTGCCGGCGCAGGAGTCCGGCCGCGAACCGCTGCCGAAAAATGTCTCCGCATGGCTGCACATTGCACCCGACGGCAAGATCACTGCCTTCACCGGCAAGGTCGAGGTAGGCCAAAACGCACGTACTTCGCTGACCCAAGCGGTTGCGGGCGAACTGCGTTGTACGCCCCAATCGGTGCATCTGGTGATGGGCGACACCTCGCGCTGTCCCTGGGATATGGGAACATTCGGCAGCCGCACCACTCCCACCATGGCGCCGATTTTGCGCCGCATGGCCTCCACCGCGCGCGAACTCATGGTGCGCCAAGCGGCCGCGCAATGGAAAGCCGCGCCGGATTCGCTGCGCGTTGCGGATCTTTGCGTGAAAAATCCGGCAACCGGCAAATCGGCAAGCTTCGGCCGCCTCGCTGCTCGGATCGATTGGGTTCACACCGTCGGCAAGGACGGTTTTGCGACGCCACCCACGAAGTGGAAAGTGGCGGGTACCAGCGTGCCGAAACTCGATGCGCGCGGCATCGTCACCGGCAAGGTGCGCTATCCTTCCGATCATCACTTTCCGGGAATGCTCTATGGCCGCGTGGTGCGGCCGCCCAGCTTTCACGCTACATTGATTTCCGCCGATACCGATGCCGCCGCGCGCATCCCCGGCGTGAAAGTTGTGCATGACGGCGATTTCATCGCGGTCGCCGCGCCGGATTGGCAGGCGGCCGAAAAAGCGGCGCAAAGCGTCCACGCGAAATGGCACGAGAAGCCGCAGATCTCAAACGCCGAGCTGTTTTCGTTTCTCAAGAGCCATCCCGAGAAGACGAGCAGACGCCGACGCGGTTCCATCGTCGAAGGCGCGGTGCAAACCGCGCTCACCGCTGCCCATAAAACTCTGAACAAAACCTACACAGTCGCCTACATCGCGCATACGCCCATGGAACCGCGCGCGGCGGCGGCTATTTGGAACAACGGCGAGCTTACGGTTTGGTGCGGCTCACAGCGGCCCTTCCATGTGCGCTCATTGCTGGCGGATACCTTCGGCATCGGCGAAGACAAAGTGCGCGTGATTGTGCCCGATACCGGCGGCGCCTTCGGCGGCAAGCACGACGGCGATTGGGCTGTCGAAGCGGCGAGGATCGCCAAAGGGGCAGGGAAGCCTGTTAAGCTGGTTTGGACCCGCGAAGAAGAATTTACCTGGGCGTATTTCCGTCCTGCGGGCGTCATCGAGGTTGCGAGCGGCCTCGCCGAGGACGGCACCCTCACCGCCTGGAAGTTCGACAACTATCTTTCCGGCCCATCCGCTATCGACACGCCGTATCAAGTGTCGAATCGCAGCATTCATTACCACCCAACAGAAACCCCCTTGCGCGTCGGTTCCTATCGTGGCCTCGCCGCAACCGCCAATCATTTTGCACGCGAATCGCATATGGACGAGCTCGCCGAGGCGATGGGCATGGACCCGCTGGCCTTCCGGCTAAAGAATCTCGCAAACGATCGCATACGCGCTGTGCTCGAAACTGCCGCCAAACGCTTCGGCTGGACGAACCGCAAAAAGCAGCCGGGCCATGGCTTTGGCATAGCCTGCGGCACCGAGAAAGGCGGCTACGTCGGATGCTGCGTGGAAATTGCGATGAACGGTGGCAATCATCTCCACGTCGAGCGCGTAACGGAAGCCTGGGATAGCGGCGCAGTGGTCAATCCGGACCAGCTTAAGAATCAGGTGGAAGGCGCCATCATGATGGGCATCGGCGGCGCGCTGTTTGAGCAAATCGAGTTTGCCAACGGGCGCATTCTCAACGACCGCCTCTCGAAATACCGCGTGCCTCGCTTCCGCGACGCGCCCGCCATTGAAGCCATTCTGATCGACCGCAAGAATGTTCCTTCCGCCGGTGCCGGAGAGATCCCCATCGTCGGTATCGCTCCCGCCCTGGCCAATGCGATCCACGACGCGACAGGAAAGCGCATCCGCTCCATGCCTCTGCT
>DASVGP010000192.1:0-15575 GCA_036379475.1 Bryobacteraceae bacterium
ATACAATTCCGCGCCGAGTTCTTTAACTTATTCAACCGAGTACAGTTTGCATTTCCCGGACAATCTCTAGGCGCCTCCGATTTTGGTCAGATTACAACGCAATCCAACCTGCCTCGCTTGGTTCAGTTTGCGTTGCGATTAGAATTCTGAGTAGCAAACCGCTCTCTCGCCGTCGCGGCTCGGTTCGGAGCCGCGACCGGGAGCGGCCCTCAATCACCTATTTTTTCAGGCGCTCATATTCGTGCAATTCGCGCGCTGCAACCGCCCCACGCCCCTGCTTGCGATAAAGCGTGGCGAGTGCGAAATGGGCTTGCGCGGCAAGCGTGCTGGTTTTCTCGATGGCAATCACGCGCTTCCACGATTTTTCAGCGGCGGTGCTATCTCCGCTGAGCGACTCCGCTTTGCCAAGCGCATAGAGTGTTTGCGGCATGTCCGGCCGCAATTTGTTTGCCCATTGGAGTTCGACTTTGGCGGCCTGGATCTGGCCTTCTTCAAGCAGGGCATATCCCAGCATATAGGCGGTTTCAGCGTCCCGTGGCTCGAGTTTCGCCTCCGCTCGGAACTGTTCTTCGGCTTTGGGCCAATCCGGGATCGTTGCATAGAGCAAGCCGAGGTCTAAGTGGATGCCTCGCGCATCAGGCTGAATGCGGATCGCCTGTAAGTACTCCTTTTTCGCTTGCGGGATCTGTTTCAGCACGGCATAGTTTTCGCCTAAGCCTTGATGACTGCGGGCGGAATCGGGAAATTCGGAATCCAAAGTATCCATGGCATTTTTGGAAAGGAGGCCGGCGGCGCGGCCGAGGTAATAAAGCAGTTCCGGACTTTTGGGGTGCTTGGCGACCGCGGCATTCAGATTCGCCACCGCCTCGGACAAGTCGCCCATTTTGAGCTGCGCAATTCCCAAAAAATCCCTGGCGCCGGCGCGTTCCAGATGCGGAATGGCGCCTTTCGGATCGCCTTCCATCAAGAGCGCGTAGCCGAGCATCCGCTGGGCGCTCGTCATTTTCCCGTCCAAGTTAACGGCTTTTTCGAGCGGCGGGATGGCGGCGGCGTAGTTACGATCCTGGATGTAAGCGGCGCCCAGATTCACGAATCCGGCGGTAAAATCCGGGGCCAGTTTCGTAACTTTCCGGAACTCGGCGATCGCGTCTGCCAGCCGCCCCTGCTTTGCTGCCGCGAGCCCGGCTTTCGCGTGCTGCGCCACTTGGGGCGAGACTGTCTGAACTGCGAGTGCCGCGGCGAAAACCAGAGAAAGCATCATCGTCGTAAATACGATACACTCTTCTTCAGACAGGAGATGGGTCTCGCACATTCCCCCAAGGCTCCACGGCGCGCTCGACCCGTTTTCAGACAAGCCTCCGAAGTGCGCCAGGCGGACGACTGCGCCCCGCTGGTCCAGGCGTCGGAGACGGGCCAGATCAAAATGGAGGCGCTCGCGCGGGGGCACTATCCCGGGCGTAGGCTCCAAGAGAACGCCTTGCCGGGCGTGAAGACGGTCGGCTACTGGGATGCCGCAACCGAGCAGAAATGGGGCCTTCCCTGGCATTGCAACGAAGGCATCGAAATCAGCTATCTGGAGAGCGGGTCACTGGATTTTGCGCTCGACGAAAGCGAGTTCACGCTCGAACCGGGCGATTTGATCATCACCCGGCCTTGGCAAATGCATCGCCTTGGCAAGCCTTTCCTCAAACCTAATAAGCTGCACTGGCTGATTTTCGATGTCGGCGTCCGGCGGCCCAATCAGCCGTGGAGATGGCCGCGCTGGCTGATGCTCAGCCGGCAAGAGGCCGGGGAACTGGAGCAAACCATCCGCCTGAACACGAGGGCGGTTTGGCACGCTTCGCAGGAAATGCGCCACTGCTTCCATCTCATCGCGCAAGCCGTCGAGATGGACGCAGCCAGCAGCCATATTTCACGGCTGGGGATCCGGATCAATGACCTGCTTCTGCTTCTGCTCGAGATGTTTCGCGCCGAGCCGCTTCAGCCGGAGCACTGTTCGCGAGGATCGCGTCAGAAAGTCCGGCTATTTCTTACGGCTTTGGCCTCGGACCCGGATGGCCTAGCAGCCGAATGGACAGTCGAAAGCATGGCCGATCAGTGCGGATTGAAGATGACGCAGTTCGTCCGCTATGCAAAGGAATTGACCAACATGGCGCCGCTGCGTTATCTCAATCACTCCCGCCTGGAGCATGCCGCCAGGCTACTGAGAGAGCAATCCTCGGAATCGGTCACCAATCTCGCACTTTCCTGCGGATTTTCGTCCAGCCAATATTTCGCCACGTTATTCAAGCGCCGGTTTGGATGCACGCCGAGAGAATTCCGGGCCAATTAAAACTCACGGTCGCGCTGCTTCTTCGATTTCGTGCCATTCCTCCGCGCTCAACCGCAGGTTTTTCGCCGCCATGTTTTCCTCCAGGTGCTTGACTGAAGAAGTCCCGGGAATCGGCAGCATCACCGGCGAGCGGTGTAGCAGCCACGCGATTGACAGTTGCGCTATTGTGGCTCCGTGACGTTTCGCCGCCGCCTCCAGCTTGCCGCCGGGCTCGGTCAATTTTCCTGCTCCCAAAGGAAACCATGGAATAAACGCGATGTCGTGCTTTGCGCACCAGTCTAGCGTCTTTTCATATTCGCGATCGCCCACGTTGTACCGGTTTTGTACGCTCACGATGGGCACGCTCTTGGCGGCCCGCTCGATTTCGAGCGGATTTACTTCCGAGAGGCCGATATGCCGGATTTTGCCCGCGCGCTGCAAGGTTTTGAGCGCCCCGAGCGATTCCTCAACCGGCACTTTGCGGTCAATCCGATGCAGTTGATAGAGATCGATACGTTCGACGCGCAGCCTCCTCAAGCTCATCTCGACGCATTGGGTCAGATATTCCGGTCGGCCCACCGGGGCCCATTTGTTCGGCGCCTGGCGGGTCATCCCGCCTTTTGTGGCGACGGTGAGGTCCTTCGGATAGGGCGCCATTTCCCCGATCAGCCGCTCGCTCACCTCGGGTCCGTAGGAATCGGCCGTGTCGATGAAATTCGCGCCCAGTTCGTAAGAGCGCCGCAACACCCGGCGCGCTTCCTCGATATCTCTCGGCTCGCCCCAAATGCCTTCGCCGGTCAGGCGCATCGCCCCAAATCCAAGCCGGTTTACGGTCAAATCGCCGCCGATGGTGATGCTTTCCGAGCCCGCTGTGTCCATGAAAAACTGATTCTACCGCCGCGCGAGAAGTTTCGGATTTCGCTAATAGCCAAAAGCTCAAACCTACGTCCGGTTAATCAAACTTGCGACATACGCAGCGCCGAAACCGTTATCGATGTTTACCACCGTCACATTGCTCGCGCAGCTATTCAACATTCCAAGCAGCGCCGCCAGCCCGTTGAAACTAGCGCCGTAGCCGATGCTAGTGGGCACCGCGATTACGGGGCAGGGAACCATTCCGCCGACCACGCTCGGGAGCGCGCCTTCCATGCCCGCGCAGACAATGACCACACGAGCGCTTTGCAGCCGCTCATGTTGATCGAGCAGCCGGTGTATGCCCGCCACGCCGATGTCGCAGATCGTGTCCACCTGGTTGCCCATTACCTCCGCCGTGAGCTGCGCTTCTTCGAGTACGGGTATATCGCTTGTGCCCGCGCATACCGCAGTAATCTTGCCCTTCCCGTAAATCGTGCGGTCGCGCCAGACGCGCACCACGCCGGAGGCGGGGAAATATTCCGCTTCGGACGCGAGTTCCGCCACCCGCGCCGCCATGGCTTCGGTGGCCCGCGTCAGGAGCAGGTTTTGCGACTGCGCCAGCAGCGCGGAGGCGATGCCCGCCACCTGGTCTTCGGTCTTGCCTTGGCCCAAAATCACTTCCGGCATGCCGTGCCGCAGCGCGCGATGGTGGTCTACTTTGGCAAAGCCGAGATCCTCGAAGGGCAGCCCGCGCAGATGTTGCAGCGCGGCCTCGACACCGATCTCGCGGTTGCGAACCTGCTCCAAAAGGTGTTCGATCCGATGAGCGTTCATACCTGGCGGCATCTCCTAGAATGAATAGTAGCGTTCGCGCTGCTATGACAATGCTTTGGAGACGTTTGCGCCTCACGCTTGAAATGATCCGTTTCGAGCATTCCGTATTCGCGCTACCGTTTGCTTTAACCGGCGCCATGCTTGCCTGGCGCGAAAGCGATTTCGATATCCCCGGGCTGGGCTGGCGTTTTCTCTGGATCGTTGTGGCGATGGTCGCCGCGCGCTCAGCGGCGATGACGTTCAATCGGATTCTGGATGCCGATATTGACGCGCGCAACCGCCGCACCGCCAGCCGCCATCTGCCCGCCGGGCTGCTCTCGCCGCAATTTGCGTGGGCGTTTACGTTCATCGCGTCGTTGGTGTTTATCTGGGCGGCTCGCCAGCTCGGCTTTCTGTGCTTCGCTTTATCGCCACTTGTCCTTTTGATTCTGTTTGCTTACTCCTATTGCAAACGGTTCACGATGTTCTCGCACCTCATTCTCGGCTTCTGCCTGGGAATGGCGCCGGCGGCGGCCTGGATCGCTATGCGCGGCTCGCTTGATCCGCGTATCCTTTGGCTTACAGCTGCGGTCACGTGCTGGACCGCGGGATTCGACGTGATCTACGCCTGCCAGGATTATGCATTCGATTGCGCCGAGGGCCTCTGCAGCATTCCCCGCCGCTTCGGCGTCGGTCCCGCGCTGCTCATCGCGCGGCTGCTGCATCTCGCCATGCTCGGCTGCCTGATCATGCTGATTGTGTCGTTTCATTTGGGATTGCTAAGCGCGGCCGGCGTTCTGGCAGTGCTGCTGCTGCTGGTTTACGAACATTCGCTCGTGCGGCCGAGCGATCTTTCGCGAGTAAATGCCGCCTTCTTTACCGTCAACGGTTATGTCAGTATTTTATTCTTTGTCTTTTGGGCCGCCGATATCTTACTGCACCGCGAGTATCTATCATGACCACAGCGTCAACCACCATTGAAGACCGCCGTTTGCGGCCGATTTTTGAAAAAGTCGAAGCGGGCGAACGCCTGAGCTATGAGGATGGCGTCGCCATGTTTCGCAGCACAGACATTCTGGCGCTCGGCTCCATGGCGAATCATGTCCGCGAACGCATGCACGGAGACGTGACCTATTTCAATGTCAATCGCCACATCAATCCGACCGACGTGTGCGTGGCGAGCTGCCGCCTCTGCGCTTTCGGCAAAAAGGCGAAGGACCCACATAGCTATACCATGTCGAAGGAGCAGGTGTGGGAAGCCGCCGGAAAAGGCTATGCCGAGGCGGTCACCGAGTTCCATATTGTGGGCGGCCTGCATCCGGAGCTGACGCTCGACTGGTTTTGCGAAATGATCGCAGGGCTGAAGGAGCGATATCCGGGCGTGCATTTGAAGGCGTTCACCATGGTCGAAGTCGCCTATCTCGCAAGGCGCGCCAAAACTTCCCTTCGCGACGTGCTGGAGCGTTTGAAAGCGGCGGGCGTCGATTCCATGCCGGGTGGAGGCGCGGAGATTTTTTCCGAGCGCGTGCGGCGCATTATCTGCGATCACAAAATCGACGGCAACGAGTGGATTGAGGCGGCACGGATCGCGCACCAGATTGGCCTCAAGAGCAACTGCACCATGCTCTACGGCCACCTCGAAGCGCCCGAGGATTTGTCGGATCATCTGGTCCGGCTGCGCGCTTTGCAGGACGAAACCGGCGGCTTGGTGACCTTTATTCCGCTCGCGTTTCATCCCGAAAATACACCCTTGGCGCATCTGCCGAAGACGACCGGCTTCAACGATATCAAGCAGATCGCCATTTCGCGTCTGATGCTGGACAACATTCCGCACATCAAGGCGTACTGGATCATGATGACGCCGAGCGTGGCCCAAATCGCGCAGCGTTTCGGCGCCAACGACATCGACGGAACGGTAGTGGAAGAAAAGATTTACCACGATGCCGGCGCGACTACTGCGCAGCATCTCCGCCGCCAGGAACTACTGCGGCTCATCCGAGAAGCCGGGCGCGATCCGGTCGAGCGAGACACCACCTACCGCCCTGTAACACGGACAGAGTCGACATTTACCGTACTGGTGTAGCCGCAAGGATGGCGAACAGAAGAGCATGCCTGTGTTATCTTAGCCACGTGCGATGTCTGCATGAACGAAGCGCGGGAGTAACTCAATGGTAGAGTCACAGCCTTCCAAGCTGTTGGTTGCGGGTTCGATTCCCGTCTCCCGCTCCATGCTTTCAACAAGGTAGAAGGCATGAGTTCCGCGTGTACCATGTTCATCGTGCCGGCGCGCCTCTCTGGCTGCTCACGGGTTCTGTTGTCTCCTTATATTGAATCAAGCCGAGCAAGGCACCCCAATCGTAAAAGCGATCGCTGTTCTTCACGTCATCGCCCCACCCGGTAACGGCGTTGTAGTTCTCGTGCACGTGCCCGTTCTTCCGCCACTCGCGGAGGAAGAGGCTGAGCGATTTCCGGGCAAACTCGCGCCGGGTTTTCGGGAAATGGTAGTTGCGCAGGCCCAAATAGACGAGATAATCCATCGGCCCCCAGATACGGCCGCGCCAGTAATTCTGGTTTTTGAATGCAGGATCGTCGCGGGCAATCGATGGAATGACCCATCGGCCCCAAAATTCCTTCGGATTCAGCAGATGTTCATGAATCATGCGGGACGCCTGCAGCGGGGTGGCGGCCCGGGCAAGGAGCGGATAAAAATTTGTCGGCGAAAGGCGGTGGCTGAATTTCCGTGTGTGCAGGTCCTTGTTGAGAAAAATGCCGGTCTTCGGATCCCAAAGCGTTGCGAGCGATTGCCGATATTTTGCCGCGCGGCTGTGGAGCTCCTGTGCCGCCGGCCGTTTTCCGAGAATCTCCGCAATCTTGGCCAGGGCGTCGCAATCCGCGATATACATGCTCATCAGGCCGACGTCGGCGAACTCCATCTGATGAATCGCTGGATTGTAGAACGTGCTGTCGTACATGGGGCTGTTATCGAGGCCCGATTCGAATTTTGCCGCTTGAAGCGTTCCGACCGAAGAGTCATCGGGATTCCGCGGACGATTCTCGGCATCGCTTCCCCAGACTAAGTAGCCGTCCATGTCGCGATGTTCGGACCACCAGCGGTTCCAGCGCAATAGCGGCTCAAATGTTTCTTCGAGAAACCAGCGATCGTGAAACTTACGGTACAGGTCCAGCACCGTGATCGAGCCGACTGGCGGTTCCGAACGATCAAAGCTTTTCCAGCCGCGGGCACGTGCATAATTGGGGACGAAACCCGCGGGAGTGATCTCCCGCAGAATTTCGACGGCGTTTGCATAAGCAAGGTCGCGATCGCCGACCGCCGCGAGAGTTGCCCCGAAGAATGTATCCCAGTCGAAGAGGACGTAACCGCCCCAGTTCACGGACCAGATCCGGCTGACCGGAGTAATGACGCGATCATGCTCGGGATCGAAGATCGTGTCCCAGCCCATCACCGTCTGAATGGCATCGGCAACCGGGGATGGGCGGCCGTTTCGCACGTTCGAAGCGTCGTAAGCCTTTTGCGCGCGCTCAAGTACCGCTTGAATCTCCTGCAACGTTTTTGGTTTCCCAGTGCTGATCGCTACAGCCTTATCGAAAATCGAGGCGAAATAAGGGCCGCCGACCGGCGCGCTTGTTTGCAAATCTTCCGCGCCCACAAAGAACACCGGCACTTGGCCGGATGAGCCGTGAGTATCAATCCGATTGCCGTGCTTCTCCGCCGATCCGTGGCGATTCCAGAGAAAATTTACGGAAAAGACAATGGCAGGCGGGACGGCACTCGGGCGGCTCGATGGAAGAGGCGTCGCGAGCAGCACGAGATCGCCGCCGGCGTGGGCGCTCTGAATACGCATTTGGTGACCACGCCAGGAAAGCTGTAGGTCGGTGTAGCTGCCATCGTAGCTATGGCGGCCCGGCTTTACCTTTTCTGCGCCGCGGTCCTCGCGGCCAATCAGAGCGTTCCGGAGAAAAGCTTCGCCGGCTTCTGTGGTTCTGTTCTTGATGCCGATGTGAATAGCGAGCCCCTCGGGTAAAAGAACCTGCGTGAGGACACTATTGACATCCCAGGTATTCCAGCCGCGTGCCAAGTGCTTCTGCAAAAGCGCGTATTCGTGAGAAACCGGCGGAAGTATGTCCGAAGGCTGGCCCTGCAAAGCCACCAAGCAGAAAAGAGGCAGGAGAAGTAATGGGACGACCCGTTTCATTTCGGATCAATTCGATGCGTGAATCACTCTCACCAATTGGGTGTCCGGAACCGACCAGGCCTTTGCACCGGTATGCATAAAGCGATGGTCCTTGTCATCCCAACGCAGATGGGTGATCCGTCCATCTTCTTTGTAGTTATATGTGGCGCCGTTGTCCTCGTATAAGTCGAATGCCGCATTCGCACCCGGATAAATGCGAATCTCCTTCAGTGCCTGTTGCTGATCCATGTCCTCTACCTGGTTCCCGAGTGGCAGAATCGACCCGGCGCGCACAAAAAGTGGAATAATATCGATCGGCGCGTTCGCCACAATCGTCTGCCCGCCGTGGTACTCTTTGTTCGTCCAGTAGTTATACCAATCCGCTCCCGCCGGCAGATAAACCTTACGGCTCGTCTGCCCCTGATGCGTCAGCGGCGCCACGAGTAAATCTGGCCCGAACATAAATTCGTGCGTGAGCTTGTCCACCTTAGGATCGTTCGGGAAGTCCATAAAAAGCGCCCGCATGTACGGTGCGCCCGTCTTGTAAGTTTGATACGCCAGCGAATAAATGTACGGAATAAGCGAGTACCGCATCCGGAGATACTTCTCGAGAATCGGCGTCGCCTGATCCCCATACGACCATGGCGTATTGAAGCGTCGCATGCCGTGGGTGCGGAAGATCGGCATGAAGACGCCATACTCAAACCAGCGCACATACAACTCCGGATAATCCACATCGCCGCCGACGTTGTCGCGCGCACCCTTCGGACTGATCAGCGGCTTATGCGCCGGATGATGCACGGCCGGCAAGGCCCAGAATCCACCCACATCATCGGTCCAGTACGGAATCCCCGACGCCGTCACGCCCAGTCCTGCGGGAACTTGGCGCTGGAGCGTATCCCATGTCGGCGAAATATCCGAGGACCAGAAAATCGTCCCGTTTCGCTGCGCGCCCGTGTAGGCCGCACGAGCCAGAATCATAGCGCGCTGCTTCAGATCCTGCCGCATGCCGTGATACACCACCGACGTCTCAAAGAGCGGATAGACATTGAAGTACTCGGTGCCCGGTCCGATGTAGTAATAACTGCCGTTGGGCGGAATATCGGGCTCCGTCTCATCCGTCCAGATCGCATCGAATCCTTTGCCGAGGATGTGCTGGTCTATCATTTGCCAGAACCATCGCGAGGCCGCGGGATTCGTCATATCCAGGTTTGAACCCGTCTTGTTTCCAGGCGACTCGCTCGTTTGCGTCGGCTTGCCGTCGGCCAGGTGATAGAACCATCCATTCTTCAGCAGCTTGTCGTAATAGCGCGAACCCGGGGCAAAGCGCGGCCACACGCTGATGAGGGTATGAAAGCCCATCTTGTGCAAAGTCGCGTTCATTTTCGCTGGGTCAGACCAGTCCTTCTTGACAAAGCTGAACTGACCCATTTGGGGGTACCAGAAGAAGTCCACCACCAGGTAATCGCAGGGCAAGTGCCGCTCGCGATACCCCTTGGCCACGGCCATGATCTGCGCCTGGGTGCTGTAGCGCTCCTTCGACTGTGTAAATCCATATGCACCCGGCGGCAGTAACTGCGCCGGTCCGGTCAGCAGCCGGTATCCTTCATACAGCTTGTCCGCAGTCTTGCCCACAACTACAAAAAAGGACACCCGCTGACCTACTTGTGACGTCCACGTGGTCCGGTCATTGAAATACGGATTGACCGTCGTTTTCGACGGATTGTCCCACAGCACGGCATAGCCCTTGTTCGTAACCATGAAAGGCACACAAAAGCTCTCGCCGCCCGGCGCTCCATAATCGCTCCAGCACCTTACGCTCTGGTCGCGATGGTCCAGGTGTCCGCTCTGGTTCTCACCCAGTCCGTAATAGTGCTCGCCGGGCTGCACGCTGAAGGTTGCGCCCACCTGATAAAACGGCGGATCCGATGGCCGCCGGTCCTGCAGAACCTCCGTATTGCCGCTGCCATAGCTGGGCTTATTCATTGACCAGCTCTCCAGTTTCACCACTGTCTTCCCGCCGGGAAGCGAAAACCGCAGCGGAATGTTTCCGTATCCCTGTCTGCCGTTTGCGCCAAAGAATTTCCCGATCACTTCCTGCCCCAGCAGGTGCGGGCTGTGATGCTTCGGCGGACCCATGATGGTCACGGCAAGCTGTGGCGACTCATACGTTCCGCCATTCGGGCTTTTGTGAAATTTCCAGCCTGCGGCGTCTGGCTTCGCAATGATTCCGTATCCGGGCGCCGCCACCGCATGCGCCTTCAGCCGGCTGATGCTCACCCGAATCACATTCGGAGCATACGGCTCCAGCATCATCGTGGTGTGGTCCTTCGTAATGACTACGCGGCCATGCTGCACGCTGACGCCATTCGCCTGCGCGGCCGCTCCGCCCCGCTGCGCATATGCACCACAAAAGCTGAAAGCGAGCGCCGCAGTCGTGACGATCGTTTGTCTCACGAAACCGTTGCTTTTCATTTCCAGCAGAGCGCCTCTCGATTTTCAGATGAATACAGTTATTCAGAACCCGCTCGCCCGTACCCAGAAACTCCCCTCCCAAGTGGCGCCCGGTGCGAGCTTCTGTAACTCGTTGTATTTGCCGTAATGGGCAAGATTGGCTCCATTCGTAACCGCAGCCATCGGCTCGAAGCAGACGAACTGCCGGCCCGGCGGCGCCCAGACCACCCCAACTGGATAACGAGAACCGAAAAGCACCTGAATCTCTTTTGACCCTGCTTTTTCTTCAAAAACCGCCCGGTCATTGCTCCCGCGTACCAAATCCGTGTATCCATCGTCGTAAGTGCGATCTTTGAGCGAGATCCATTGGGGCAAATTCACCGGTTTCATCACGCCGGTCGGCACCAGGAGCCGATTGGTCTCCACATGCTCGCGCGCCGGAATGTGTATGCTCGCTTCCGAGCGCGGTACTCCGGGGATGTGGAAAAACGGATGAAACCCGATCACAACCGGCATCGGCTTTGTGCTCAAATTCTTGACTTTCGTGGTTACTTCGAGTACGCCGTTCGCAAGCGTGTAGGTCATTTCGTACGTCTGCGCAAACGGCCAGTTCGCCATCAGGTTCGGATATTTCCAGAATTGTAGCTGGCTCGTAACATGCGCGGAGTGTTTGTCTGCACCCACATCGACCACTTTCCACAGAGGCGACCCGATCACCATGCCGTGGATCGCGATATCGTTCCGGTCCAGGCGCAATGTTCCGAGATTAGGGTTGAACTGATACTTCTTGCCGTTGGCCCAAAAACCTCCTTCAGCCATCCGGTTCGCCCACGGCGCGAGGAACGGGATTCCATTGAGTCTTCTCGCTTGGGGAGCCGCAATACTCGTCAGCGGGAAGTAGAGAAGGTTCTGCCCATGCACGGTAAATGCGAAAGCCCTGTTTCCGACGGATGGCGCAATCGAAACGCTCGCGCCATGCGCCGCGTCGGTCAACCGAACCACTTGGACGCCGTGGTCTGTGATCTTTTCTGCCTTGTAACCGTTCGCCGCACAAGCCATCGTAGGCAGCAGGAGCAGCGTGAACCAGAATCGCATGAATCTACTCTATACCCGCACGGGGCGATACAGACACTACAGTTATCCGCTGTAACTCTTGACTATCTCCGGCTGAACTAAGCTCTTTTGGGGATTCACTGCCAGCCATGCTAGACCACCTACCGCACACAGAACGGCAGCAACCAGGAAGGAGGCGGTCCAGCCGTAGCCGGCGGCGATAGCCGGAGTCAGCGAGGCGGTCACCGCGCCGCCGATCTGTGCGCCCATGTTCATAAAGCCGGACACGGAGCCCGAAGACGGCCCGGAAATATCCGCCGTGACGGACCAATAGCAGCTCTGGCAAAGGTACAATGCTCCTGCTCCTCCGGCCAACACCACACTTGCCAGGCGAGCGCTTTGCACAGATGCCCCGGCAGCAATAAAAATCGCTGCGATAATCATGACAGCAAACGAAAAAACACACCGCCCGGCGCGCTTATTGAACCGGCGGGTGATCCCGTCACTAATGAACCCTCCCAACGGCGATCCGACAGCCATTGCCAGAAACGGCAGCATCGCGTAGTGCGAACTGGACTTCAGGTCGAGGCCACGAACTTTGTCCAGGTAAATGAAAAACCAACTGAAGAAAATCCATGCGGCGTAGCCGTATGTAAAGTAGCTCAGCGTTATCGCCAGAACTTCCTTGCTCTTTAAAATTCTTACCCAGGAGACCCGGGCCTCGGACGTGCTGTTGCCAAAAGCCGAAGATGCCCCTTTGACCGTGAGGCCTAACTCGATCTTCTTGATCTCCGAGGCTCCAACCCAAGGGTGTTGGCGAGGCGTATCGCGTGCAATTAAGAACCAGATCCCTCCCGCCACAATCCCAATCACCGCGCTGATCCAAAACGATGCTCGCCAGCCATGATGCAGCATGATGAATGTGATCAGCGGCGGTGTCACACCGGCCCCTAGACCCACACCTGCGAATATCCAGCCATTAGCTATGCCGCGCTCGTGTGTGGGAATCCAGTTGGCAACAAAATGATTGGATGCCGGATATATGATCGCCTCGCCCGCCCCGAGCCCAAATCGGATAGCTATGAAGAGCACTAACGCGCCGGCAATTCCAAGTGGGACACTTGCGGTGAGCGCAGTGAAAACTGCCCACCAAAGGACCGCAATCGCGATGACCCGGCGAGGCCCCACTTTGTCCGCCAGCCGTCCGCCGGGCGTCTGAAAAATCGCGTAGCCAACAAGAAAGGAACTGAAAACATAGCCGAGCTGGACGTTACTAAAGTGATATTCGGCTGCAATCGAGCTTCCAGCAATCGAAATATTGACGCGGTCCAGGAACGCCACGGAGCTGAGGACGAATATCCAGAAGACAAGGAGCCACCGCATCGCTAAATTCTCTTCAGTGCTCCTTCAGGCGTTGCTTGGATCCTTGGGAAGCAGCCCAGCGGTTGAATTCTTCAATCATTTGATTCGTCCAGCGCCCGTCGATTTGTCCTGGCGGGTACTTGCCCTCGCGCAGCATCATTTCGCCCCAGTCGTCGATGAGGTGATCTAGCTCGGCGTGGTCGGCCACTTTTTTTGCAAGCTGCGGTGGAATAAACGTGATCCCTTCCGGATCGCTGACGGCAACATCTCCCGGCATCACCATCGTCTTTCCAATCCGGATAGGTACGTCTATTCCCATGAGTGTCACGTTCTTCAGAGCGGAAGGATCTGTTCCACGGCAAAATACCTCAAATCCTTTAATCTGCTCGATTTCTCCGGTATCGCGTATCGACCCGTTTACGATCAATCCATTGTGCTCTCTAGTAAAAACAGAGGTGCCAAGGTTGGAGCCGATAATCGTTCCGTCGACGATTTTCCCGAATAGATCGACCACCATCACATCCCCGGGTTTGAGAGTGTCGATGATCCAGGAGTTCTCTCCATGGGCGGTTAGTCCTTCCTTTTTTGCGTTTGCCCTGATTACCGAGTCCACATCCGGCCTGTACGGCATGAAAACTGCCGTCACGACGCGGCCCACCAGCCGCTGCTTCTGCGGATTGATAACCTTCCAGCCACTTTCGAATTGATTGTGGTAGCCCGCCCTCTGCAAGACCTCCCAAGCTTCTTCCGCAGTCGCATCCTTTAGCCGTTGCAAAACGGAGTCGGGAATCTTTGGCCGTCCGTTCGCGAAACGTGCCCCATGCCAATCGGACGTAAAGTTGATGAGCTGCTGCTTGGAGAAGATCCCGAGCTGGGCGTCGCTGCAGACGCCGAGCGCCATCCCGAGCGTGACGAGAGCAACTATGTATGAGGCTTTCTTCATGGTGCCATCGTTCCTTATCACCTAAACATATGGAATGTGTCGGCTCGCCATAATCCCCCTAAGATACGCTATGCCGAAAATTTTCCCGATCACACCGTATCCGGGGTGAATATAGTGTCCATTACCAAAATACTGGTCGCCCGCACATATAGGGTCATGGTCCGGGCGCAGAGGTACACCAACGCCAGCGTCGTAGAGCGCCTGGTAAACCTTCCCGAAGTCAATTACCCCATTGTCCTGGAACTTCTCGGTAAACTTGTCCCGCGTGCCTGTCAGGTTCCGGGAATGTATGTAAAAAATCTTGTTTCTCTGCCCGAATTCACGAGCGATCTCCTCAAGATTGGCGCCCATCAGATGAAAGAGGGCGATTTCGAAGGTCGCACCATTCACCGGGCTGGGCACAATATTCATGATGCGGCGGTATGCAGCCGGGCTGATCGCAATTCGGTGGATACCACGGAGAACCGGAATTGGCGGATCGTCCGGATGCAAAGCCATCTTTACCCCGGCTTTTTCTGCCTCTGGAATCACGGCCTTCAGGAAATACGTTATGTTGTCCCACATCTTCTGTTCGCTGATCCGGCCCCACTTGGTCAGACCCGACGGAACATCACGAACGTTGAAAGACATCGTCTGGCAGCCGCCACGTCCCGGAACGTGCATGTTACTCCGATACCAGTCGATACCAGCCATAAAATCGTAGCAGACCATATTGATTCCGACCTTGCCAAGAGCCCGAATCGCCGCAATGTAGTTCTCGATCTCTTCGTCTCGCCCGGGGGCCCCAGCCTTAATTTTCTGTGCGGGCACCGGATGGCTCTCGATGCCTGCGATCGTCAAGCCGTTCTTTTCGTAATCGGATTTGATTTTTGCAACGGTATCCAAGTACTGCGAACGCGGAACGCGGCGCAACGCGCCCGCTGTTCCGGCAATCGCATGCGTCACGCCGATCTGCTTGGAAAGCTTCACCAGAACAGGATCCCGATCGCCCCATATCGAGCACATCGTAAACGGCGGATGCCCTGAGGAGCCTGCGTTGGCCGCGGCATCTCGCGCAGCGGCTACCGCGGCGGAAGGAGCCGACAACGCCGCAACGGACGCTAATATTCCTTCCATGTATTCTCGCCGGTTGAATCTACGCAATTCTACTACCTCCCATCATTGAGATGCCGACCTTGTTGCCCCGACCTAGCTCTCAATCTCTACGTTGCTTTAGCGATAACCACACTGATTCTACACTCGGGGGGCCTCGGGAGTGCTTCCGATTCTTTTGAATGGCAGAGGCCAATTCAAAATATTTGAAACGCAACTGGTCTGGTGCTTTGCGCAGATGCAGTCTCGCAGTACACTGCTTCCAGGCTTAGTCTTCAGTCCGTAATCTTTGGTCACAGGCTACGGAGACCTTTTTGAGGGAAGGAGTAACTTTTTATGTCTCGCGTGCTTCGTTTTGCTTTGATACTCACGTTCGGCTGCGCATCCATATGCGTTTCGATGTTTGCTCAGGCGACCGCCGGGAGCATTTTGGGCACTGTTGTGGATCCGAGCGGCGCGCCCGTTGCTGGCGCGAAAGTAACCGTAACGGAAATCAATA
>DASVGP010000193.1:0-2948 GCA_036379475.1 Bryobacteraceae bacterium
GCACTGCGATTGGAAAAATACCAGAGCGTGTCTATGTCACCGACGAGCAGGCTGAAGGGAGCGTATTGGTCTGCGCGCTCCGCGATGTTTTCGAGGTAATCGGATGGCGCGCTTGAGCCGCGCAGGAAATCGGCCGTCAATTCTCCGCGCGAACGCGGGCCTGAGTGCGGGTTCGGTCCGCTGCGGTAATTCGTCACTACCGCAAAGCGCCCGCCGGTGGTGATGCCGAGCCAGGTACCGCCGGCTTCGAGATCGCGGCCGGCGAGAATCTGTGGTGCGTCTTTCCAGAACCCGGCCGCACATGAGGCGCGCGCGTGCCGCTCATCGCGGTTGCCGGCAAAGATCAGCGGAACGCGGGCATCAGTCTTCCAGGCGAATACCAGCACGCACATGCGGGCATTATATTCGGGAGGTGCGCCGCGGCTTGGCGGCGGCGATTGCCTCGGCGAGCGAAAACCCCGGTGCTTCGTCGAACCAGTCGCGGATCAACGCATGGGCGATCGTCTGCGGCGCCGACAGGCCAAGCTCGCCGTCGCGCAGACCGCGGATGAGCTCGTCGCGCGAGAACCAGCGCGCATCTGCCAATTCACCGTCGTTGCAACGGATCTCGGTGTTTTCCGCCTGCGCGCGATAACCCAGCATCAGCGAGGCCGGGTACAGCCAGGGTTGCGAGCGCTGATAGTGCAGCGCGCCCACGCGGATGTTGGTTTCCTCGAGCACCTCGCGCCGCAGCGCGGACTCCACGTCCTCGCCGGGCTCCACGAATCCCGCGATGGTGGAGTAGTGATGTGCCGCCCAACTTGGCTGGCGTCCGAGCAGACAGCATTCGCCTTGCGTGATCAGCACGATGATGGCGGGATTCACGCGCGGGTAAACCAGGTTGCCGCAACGTGCGCATTGCCGTTCGTAACCCGCACGCTGACTGCGCATGGCGCCGCCGCATTTTCCGCAGAAGCGGTTGAGCCCGTGCCAGCGGGCCATGACGCGGGCGTAGCCAAGCAGGGCCAGCGTGCCGTCGTCGAGTATTCCGAATTGCGGCCGCAGATTGCTGTGCTGCACACCGGCGGGTAACGGTGCATCTGCAGTAAGGCCGAGTGCAAAATAAACATGCTGGTGGTATTCGCCGAGCAGCACTTCGCAGTGTACGAAGCGGCGCAGCGTTTCGATTGCCGCGGGGTCGAAATAAAGCGCTGAGCCGTCCGCCTGCAGCAGGCTGTCTTCGCCTGCGACCGGTATATAGCGGGTCGTTGGATCGGCAAGCTGCGAAGCAAACCAGGGCTCATCACCGCGCCGCGGTGCGAGCCGATCGAGCTCGCCGATGGGGAATCCGAGCAGATTGTCAGTATGGGTAGGCATGCAATGCGGCTGTAACCGGTGCACATTATCCCACAGCCACGCGCGTTACCCGGAGTGAAAGCCTCCGCCCAACTTGGGCAGAAGTGCATTCTTCAGCTTGTAGATTTCCGCGCTGTAATAGGGCCGCGGCGGCAGCTTGCCCCACACCGGCGCCGGCCAGGCCGGGTCACTCTTGTAGCGCACGATGTGATGCACGTGCAGTTGCGGCACCTGGTTGCCGAGCGCCGCGATATTGAGCTTGTCAGGGTGGAATACTGCGGTTAGCGCGCGCGATAACAATGCCGATTCGTTCCACAGCTCGCGCCGATCCTCGTCACTGAGCTCGTGGATTTCGCGGATGTTCTCCCGCTCCGGTACCAAAATGAACCACGGGTAGTTCGCGTCGTTCATGAGCAGCAGCCGGCAGAGTACGAACTTGCCGAGTGACAAGGTGTCTCTGGCAAGTTGGGGATGAAGCTCGAACATCGAGTTCCTTAATAATCGTCATTCCCGCGGAAGCGGGAATCCAGTGATCAGATAATCTCTGACCATAAATCTTTCCATGTCGGATTGGATTGCTCTATCAACTGCAGTTTCCATTTCCGATTCCATTTCTTGAGTTGCTTTTCGCGTGAGATCGCGGCTGAAATATCATCGTGCAATTCGTAGAAAACCAGATCATGAGTTTGGTAACGCTTGGTGAATCCATCTACCAAATCGTGCTTGTGTTCCCAGACCCGTTTACGTAAATTGCTTGTCACGCCAATGTAGAGTGTACCGTTGCGCTTACTCGTCAATATATACACTGTTGGCTGGCGGCCCATGTCTTCTTGAGCTGGATTCCCGCTTCTGCGGGAATGACTATATTGAGAGTCCTTCGTATTTTGCAAGTCACGCCAGAACTGCGATTCTGTCTTGTCTCATATGATCACGTGTCTTCGGCCTTCGCTACATGCAATGTCGGAAAGAGTTTGCTTGCGAACAGAAAAGTCCAGGTGACGAGCACGAAGGGCAGTGTCAGCGCCGGTACCCCGAGAGGTTCAAGCGCCGCGGAAACTGCGGCATAGACAAACGGCGTCGCGATCGTTGCGAGCAGCGCGTAGGCCATGGACGTTTTATTCAGTTGGAAGAACACGCTACCGAGGGCGATGGCGACCAACACGCCGTTGAATCCGAAGGCGCCCGCGCGGATCGCGGGTTCGGCAGCGCCCATGCCCCAAGCCACGAGGAGCCCGATCAAAGAGCCGATCAAGGCCGTTGCAAACGCCATTCTTGCGGCAACGAACAGCCCGGCGGCGAAGACGATGCCGGTGACCAGATTTCCCTGGAAAAAGACTTGTGCGATGCCTTTGAAGAGGCCCTCCACAACGGTCGTCCAGGTCACGATACCCTCGACCGAGACCGCTGTGGGTAAACCGGCTGTCGGCAGCAAATGCGTGGACGCGAGGCGCCCGAAGCGCGCGATGGCCAGAAAGAAAGTAAATGAAGTAAAAACGAAGGGCGCAGTAAGCGCTGGAAGTTTCCACACCTCCAGCAATGATGTCAGCGCGGCTATCACGATCGTCGAACAGACCGCGGCAAAGATCAGGCAGGCCCAGGTGAGTGCATCCGGT
>DASVGP010000194.1:0-10355 GCA_036379475.1 Bryobacteraceae bacterium
CGAGGTCGAGGTTCAACCCCTCGAACTTTACATGCGTTACCACGCCGCGCATGACCGCGCCTATCAGCGCGCCTCCGCCGAGCTTCAGAAACGCAAGAAAGCGCGGCAGTTAGCCGAAATTGGCTTTGCTTCGCAAAAACGTGCCGAAGCCGAAGAATCGCGCAAGGTCGAAAAGCACGCCGTCCAGATAGCCACCGCCAACATGCGCAAACAACGCGAAGAAATGAAGCTTGGCGACGCCATCGCCAAAATGCTGCCCCCCAATTTCGATCTTTCTTCCCTTGACCAGGTCTTTTCCGCCGCCGCGCCTGGAGGGCGGGATTCATCCCGCGCGGGGCTTCAGCCCCGGTCCGTACTCAAAGGAGCCTGACATTTTGCCCCGCTACATTCCAACCTCCGAAGACCGGCTTCGCGTCCGCGAACTCGCCGCCATCGGCCTCTCCGACGCCGATATCGCATCCCAACTGCGTCTGCCCTTACCGCAGCTTCAAAAGAGGTTCAAGCTCGAGCTCAAAACCGGTGCTGCCGAAGGCCGCGAACATGTGCTCGGAAAGCTCTACATCCTGGCGCTCTCCGGAGAAAGTGTGCCCGCCTTGACCTTCTGGGTAAAAGCACGCTGCGGTTGGCGCGATACCGGCCCAACACAATCCGCTCCAGAGGTCATCAGGATCGCCACCGTCTTCAAGCAGGCAACCGAACCCTCCGCATGAACTCTCGCGCCGCTGGGACATCTGCTACCCGTTACAGAACCGCGACCGTTAGGAAGCGACTTGGTTAATCGCCCATAATGAAAACCATGAGCACAAAAATGCCGGCGCTGGTGAATTTCGCCCGCGAGCCCTTCTCTGTTGAGTTGCGCGAAGTTCCCGTGCCCGAACCCGGCGAGCGTGACGTTCTGCTCCGCGTTCGGGGTGTTAGTGTTTGCGGCAGCGACCTGCACCAGTGGCGCGGCTCGAACGGCTGGCACGTGAATTACCCGTGTATCCTCGGCCATGAATTCGGCGGGGTCGTTGTAAAAGCCGGCAAAGCCGTTGCGGGCTTCGAAGAAGGCGACCGCGTAGTAAGCGAAACCGCGGCGGTGATCGACGAAACTTCTCCGCTCTCGCGCCGCGGCTTATACAATCTCGATCCGGCGCGCCGAGGCTTCGGCTACGGCGTCGACGGCGCCATGACCGAATACGTGCGCGTGCCCGAGCGCTGTTTGCACCATATTCCCGCGAGCATTCCGTTCGAAAAAGCCGCGCTGACCGAACCTTGCTGTGTCGCCTATAACGCAATCTGCGTGAACGGACACGTGCGGCCGGGCGATACCGTGCTGGTACTCGGTCCCGGGCCCATCGGGCTGCTCTGCGCGATGATGTCTAAGCTAAGCGGCGCCGGAAAAGTGATCGTAGCTGGACTGCCGGCCGATCGTTTGCGCCTCGAAGCAGCGAAGAAGGTCGGCGCCACGACGACGCTCGATGGCGGCGTTCTGGAACATATTGCAAGCCTCGGCGATGGATTGGGCGCCGATGTGGTGGTGGACGCCGCTGGTGTTTCTGCGACCATGCAGATGGCTTTGCAGGCGGTGCGGCCCATGGGCCAGATCGTGAAGGTGGGCTGGGGGCCGCAGCCGATGCAATTCAGCCTTGATCCGCTGGTGCAAAAGAACGCCACGATTCACGGCAGCTTTTCGCACAACTGGCCGATCTGGGAAAGAGTCCTTTCGATGCTCGGCTCAGGGCAGATCGATCTGGATCCCGTGATCAGCCGCGTTGCTGCACTCTCCGACTGGCACGAATGCTTCGAGCGCATGGAGCGCGGCGAATACGTCAAGGCCGTCCTGCAACCTTGATCAGCAGCCCCTTCCCTAATGTAAAGTCCGCATTCGAGATGCTCGTCGGTCCAGTAGCGAACCAGCTTTGATCCTCCTCGGCGCAGTTGGCCTGCCTCTGCTGATCGCCTCTGCCCATGTCGTCAAAATTGTATAGAAAGAATCAGATTGAAGATAGTCTAGCTCACAATAGAAGCATGCAACCTCGATTCGACGCAATGAAAGCGGCTCCGCAGGCCTATCAGGCCATGCAGGGCCTGGAGATGTACATAAGAAAGTCTTCGAAACTGGAACCGGCGCTGCTGGAGCTGGTACGCATGCGAGCCTCCCAGATCAACGGCTGCGCCTATTGCCTGGACATGCACAGCAAGGATGCCCGCGCCAGCGGCGAGACCGAACAGCGGCTCTATGCGCTCAACGCCTGGGAGGAAGCGCCGTTTTACACCGAGCGGGAGCGCGCCGCTCTGGCTTGGACTGAAGCCCTTACCTTGATTAGCGAAGGCCATGCCCCGGACGCGGTCTACGAAGAGGTGCGAAAGCAGTTTAGCGAGGAAGAGCTGGTAAACCTGTCGCTGGCAATTATCGCGATCAACGGCTGGAACAGGATCGCCATCGGGTTCCGCGCGGTGCCCGGGACCTACCAACCGAGCCACCGGGCCAGCGCGGGCTGAAGCTCCGCGCCAGTGCCCTCCCCGGATTGCGACAATAAGAATATACAGGCAATCAGGAGAGCCGAAGTGAATTTCGCAAGCGATCAGTTTCGATTGAAGACCGGACTGGCGGAGATGCTGAAAGGCGGCGTCATTATGGACGTGGTCACCGCCGAACATGCCAAAATCGCCGAACGCGCGGGGGCATGCGCAGTGATGGCGCTCGAACGCGTGCCGGCAGATATCCGCAAGGAGGGCGGCGTGGCACGCATGTCTCAGATCCGCCTCATCCGCGACATTATGAAGTCCGTTTCCATTCCCGTCATGGCCAAGGTGCGCATCGGGCACTTCATGGAAGCGCGCATTCTGGAAGTGCTCGGCGTGGATTACATTGACGAAAGCGAAGTGCTCACGCCCGCTGACGAAGAGCACCATATTGATAAGTGGGATTTCAAGGTTCCGTTCGTATGCGGCGCGCGCAACCTGGGCGAGGCGCTGCGGCGCATCGCCGAAGGCGCCGCCATGATCCGCACCAAAGGCGAAGCCGGCAGCGGCAACATCGTCGAAGCGGTGCGCCACATCCGCACCATCGTCAAAGAGATGAAACAGCTCACCGTACTTGGTAAGGAGGAGCTGGTACACGAAGCCAAGAACCTCCAAGCACCGCTCGAACTGGTGCAATATGTGGCGGAACACGGCACGCTGCCGGTGCCGAACTTTTCCGCCGGCGGCATCGCCACTCCCGCCGATGCGGCGCTGGTGATGAATCTGGGGGCGGAGGCGGTGTTCGTCGGCTCCGGGATTTTCAAATCTTCGGACCCCGAAGCGCGCGCCAAGGCAATCGTGAAGGCGGCCACCTATTACCGCGATCCGGCAAAACTGCTCGAAGCCAGCGAAGAACTCGGCGAAGCTATGCCCGGGCTCGACGTCGCCAAGATGCAGGAATCCGAACTGATGCAGACGCGGGGCTGGTGAAAAGCTGAAGGCTCTCACGCTCCGTGTCCACATCCAAACCACTTATCGGAATCCTCGCGCTCCAGGGCGATTTCGAAGCACATCGCAAAGCCATCGAACAGGCTGGCGGTGAGGTCGTAGAAGTGCGCTCACCGGCGGATCTGGCCGCGCTCGATGCGCTCATCATTCCCGGCGGCGAAAGCACGACCATGCTCAAGCTGCTGCGCGAAGAAAATCTTTTCGAGCCGCTGCGGCAATTTGGCGCGGAGAAACCGGTCTTCGGAACCTGCGCCGGCGCCATCTTGCTCGCGAGCGAGGTTTTGAATCCGCCCCAGCAGTCGCTTGGGCTCATCGACATGTCGATCGAGCGCAATGCGTACGGGCGTCAGATCGACAGCCGCATCGAGCGGATCGAATTCGAAGGCGAGCCCGCCGAAGCGGTCTTTATCCGCGCCCCGGTAATTCGCCGCGTGGGACCGGCAGCGAAAGTGCTCGCGACGTATCTCAACGCGCCTGTGGTCGTCGAGCAAGGTCTGCACGTGATTGCGACCTTTCATCCGGAATTGGGACGTGACAATCGTTTCCATGAGCGGCTGGTTGAGAAAGCGCGTAACGGAAGCAGCCCTGCCGTGCCCTAAACTAATAGTCAAATGGGTAGCAAAAACAGTTTCGACGCGGCAGGCAAGCTTCGCGTGGGCGCGCGCGAATACAACATTTTTCGCCTCGATGCGCTGGAGAAGAAGGCCGGCGTGAACCTCGCGCGCATCCCCTATTCGATCAAGATTCTGCTCGAAGACCTGCTGCGCTGGGAAGACGGCCGCACGGTAAAGCCGCGCGATATCGAATACGTGGGCAAATGGGACCCCAAAGCGACGCCGCAGGAGATCCAATTCCGCCCGGCACGCATTCTGTTACAGGACTTCACCGGCGTTCCCTGCGTGGTGGATCTGGCGGCAATGCGCGATGCACTGCAGAAACACGGCGCCGGCCCGAAGCTGGCGAACCCGCTGATTCCCGCCGACCTGGTCATCGATCATTCGGTGCAAGTCGATGCGTTCGGCTCTCCACGCGCGTTTGAGCAAAATGCGCTGCTCGAGTTTTCGCGCAACCGCGAGCGCTATGCCTTCCTGCGCTGGGGCCAGAACGCGTTCGGCAATTTCCGCGTGGTGCCGCCCGATACCGGCATCGTTCACCAGGTCAACATTGAGTATCTGGCGCAGGTGGTTTTCAGCGATGGCACCGGTGACGCGCTCCAAGCCTATCCCGATACCCTGATGGGCACCGATTCGCACACCACCATGGTCAACGGTATGGGCGTGGTCGGCTGGGGCGTCGGTGGCATCGAAGCAGAAGCATGCATGCTCGGCCAGCCGATTTCCATGCTGCTGCCGCATGTCGTCGGGTTTAAACTGGTCGGAGCGCTTCCCGAGGGCGCTACCGCAACCGACTTAGTCCTCACTGTTACCCAGATGCTGCGAAAACATGGCGTTGTGGGTAAGTTCGTCGAATTTTACGGTCCCGGCGTTAGTGCTTTGTCCGTCGCCGATCGCGCCACCATCGGCAACATGTCGCCCGAATATGGCGCAACCATAGGCGTTTTCCCCGTAGACGCTGTAACTCTGGATTACTTGCGTCTGACCAATCGCTCGCCGGAGCAGATTCAGTTAGTTGAGGCATACACGAAGGAGCAGGGACTGTTTCTGACAGCGGATTCGCCGGAGCCGGATTACTCCGAGACGCTATCTCTTGATCTCTCAAAAGTAACTCCGTCGCTTGCCGGCCCCAAACGCCCACAGGATCGCATCGAACTGGGCGACGTCAAACACAGTTTTCTTGCTTCCCTGGGCGCGCCTCCCAAGAGCGCCAAACTCAGCGTAAACAGCCATCAGGAAACCATTCACGATGGAGCGGTTGTCATTGCGGCGATCACGAGCTGCACGAATACTTCGAATCCGTCGGTAATGATGGCCGCCGGATTGCTGGCGAAGAAAGCGGTCGAAAAGGGCCTGACCGTAAAGCCCTGGGTCAAAAGCTCGCTCGCGCCGGGATCGAAAGTTGTTTTCGATTATCTGAACGACGCGGGCCTGATGCCGTATCTGGAGAAGCTGAATTTTCACCTGGTGGGTTATGGCTGCACGACCTGTATCGGAAATAGCGGACCGCTGCCGGAAAAAGTCGCCGAAGCGGTAACGAAAGGGGACCTCAACGTGGCAGCGGTTCTTAGCGGGAACCGTAATTTCGAGGGCCGCGTGAACGGGCTGGTGCGCTCGAACTATCTAGCCTCGCCGCCACTTGTGGTGGCTTATGCGATCGCAGGGCGTATGGATTTGGACTTGGCCACCGAACCTCTAGGCGCGGATCAGCAGGGAAAGAAGGTCTATCTGCGGGATATCTGGCCTTCTTCGCAGGAAATTGCCGCCGCGGTCCTCGCTTCGGCACGCACCGAATTCTTCGCCAAACAGTACTCGGAGGTGTTTGCGGGCGATCACAACTGGAACTCCCTCAAAATACCGACCGGTGACATCTACGAATGGACGGGTGATTCCACTTATATCAAACGCCCGCCCTATTTCGATGAGTTAGTGGACCCGGAGACTTACGTTTCCGATATCTCCGGGATGCACGCATTGGCCGTGCTGGGCGATTCAGTAACTACGGACCACATCTCGCCGGCGGGCGCTATTCCCAAAGATAGCCCGGCGGGGAAGTATCTGATAGGGCTCGGAGTCAAGCCGGGCGACTTTAACAGTTACGGTTCGCGCCGGGGAAACCATGAAGTGATGATGCGCGGCACGTTCGCCAATATCCGATTGCGAAATCGGATGGCGCCGGGAACCGAAGGCGGCTGGACGCGCCACATGCCGGATGGCGAACAGATGTCGATCTACGACGCCGCTATGAAATACAAAGCCGAAGGCGTGCCGCTGGTCGTGATCGCGGGCAAAGAATACGGCTCCGGCTCCTCGCGGGATTGGGCAGCCAAGGGAACGCTACTGCTGGGCGCGCGCGCGGTGATCGCCGAGAGCTTTGAGCGCATCCATCGTTCGAACCTTGTCCAGATGGGTGTGCTTCCGCTGCAATTCCGCGAAGGAGAGTGCGCTTCCTCGCTCGGATTGACCGGCGAAGAAGTATTTTCGTTGACGAATGTGCGCGGCGCGCTGGCCGGAAACGGCAACGTTCGCATCACGGCGGTGAAGCCCAACGGCAAACAGATTCAGTTCGAAGCCAAGGCGCGCATCGACACCCCGCAGGAAGGCGAGTACTACCGCAACGGCGGAATTCTGCCCTTTGTATTGCGCCAGTTGATCGCCGGCGCATAAATGCTCGTCTCGGCCGCCGTCATTTGCCGCGACGGGAAGATACTCGCCGGACAGCGGAAGAGTGACGGGCGGCATCCGCTCAAGTGGGAGTTTCCCGGCGGCAAGGTGGAACCAGGCGAATCGCCGAGAGAGGCTCTGGTCCGCGAGTTGCGCGAAGAATTATCTATCGAGGCGGAGATTGGCGTCGAGCTGACAAGTTATCGCTATGATTATCGCGGCGGCCGCACCGTCGATCTGCTTTTCTTTTCTGTGGAGCAGTTCGCAGGCGAGCCGGTTTCCAACGCCTTCGAGCAGATCTGCTGGGTGGCGCCGGAAGCGCTGCCCTCGCTGGATTTTCTCGAAGGCGACGTAGAGTTCGTGCAACGGCTTGCCCGGGGCCGGTTTTAACTGCCCCAACGCGGTGCTACATTGGGTTCTTGATACGCTGGCTGGTTTTTGCCATGCTATGCGCCGCCTTGGTCGCGCCACCGGTCACGGCGGTTGCCTCTCCCGCTCCGCGCCACCATACGCGCAGAAGGCGAAGACATTACCACCGGAACAGATATCAGTCGCATCCCAGTCAAGCGCGCTATAAGCAGATTCAGCAAGCGCTAGCGGATAAGGGCTTCCTCCCACAGGATGAAGTGGACGGCTTCTGGGGGTCGAAATCAATTGCCGCCATGGAGCGGTTTCAAGCTGCGAAAAAGCTGCCGAGCGATGGAACCATAGACGCGCTCACCCTGATCGCTCTCGGCCTGGGGCCCAAACACAAATCGTCCATTCCCGTCGCCACCGCCGCGGCATCCGCAAAGAAAACGTCCTCCGGGGATACCGAAGCAGACGCGCAGTCGCAGCAAAATTAGCGCCGCGATATGCTTATCTATGCTCGATAAGGGAGCGCTTACATGAACCGGCGGACATTTTCACGAACATTGACAGGTGCGGCCCTCGGCGCCGCGGGATTAGTGGGCGAGTTGGCAAAGACCTCTGCGCAGCCTTTAGTCAATAAAGAAGCGCCATACGAGCTTTCCATCATGCTCTGGACGGTCTTTCGCAAGCTTCCGATGGACGAGCGATTGGAGAAGGTTGCCGAGGCCGGCTACCGCAACGTCGAGCTTGTGGGCGAGTATCACAGGATGACCACAGCCCAGGTGAACGCGATGAACGCGAAGCGGAAACAGCTCGGCATCAAGTTCGATACAACCGCGGGACTGAAGCACGGCGTGGGAACGCCCAAGGACCGCGAAGCAATGCTGGCCGATGTGCATAACGAACTGCAGATCATGGAAAAGCTGGATTGCCCGGCGTGCATTATTATGTCGGGAAACGTCGTGCCCGGCATGCCCCGCGATGTGCAGCACGATAGCTGCATCGAAGGCTTGAAGCGCGCGGCGGCGGAGATCGAAGGCAAGCAGATCGCGGGCCAGCCGGTGCGTCTGCTGCTCGAAAACATCGATCAGGAAGAAAATCCGAGATATTACATGCAGTCGGTTGCGGAGGCCTTTGAGATTGTCCGCCAGGTCAATCACCCGCAGGTGCAGGTGCTGAACGACTTCTATCATGAGCAGATCGCGGAAGGCAATCTGATTGAGAAGATCGAGAAAAACATCAAATACCTCGGGCTGGTGCATATCGCCGACGTTCCGGGAAGGCACCAGCCGGGAACCGGTGAAATCAACTACAAGAATATTTACCGCAAACTCGGAGAATTGAATTACAGCAAGATCGTCGCGATGGAGTTTTACCCGCAAGGCGATCCGATCAAGACCCTACGCGCGGCAGGCGAAGAAGCGCTCAGCTCGGCTCGGGCGTAAGGAAGTCTCGGCTGTGTTTCTACAGCCGAGGAACTACTGTCATCGGGCTGAAGATTAGTCAGCCCTTGCGAACACGCGCTCGAAAATAGCGTCTACGTGTTTTAGCTGCCGGTCCAGCGAAAATACTTCCTGCAAGTGCGCTGGCGAGAGATGGCGGCCAATCTCTGTATCTTCTCGAATCGCCAGGCGGAAATCGCCGTCGTTCTCCCACGCCTGCATGGCATGGCCCTGTACGAGACGGTAAGCATCTTCGCGCAGCATGCCCGCAGCGGCCAAATCGAGCAAAAGCTGACCGGAGAAAATCAATCCTTTCGTTTGGTCGAGATTCTTCCGCATCTTATCCGGATTGACCCGCAGCCCGGAGATGAGCCAGCGCGTTTTTTCGAGCAAGTAATCCATCAGGATCGTGGAATCGGGCAGAATAATCCGTTCCACCGAGGAGTGCGAGATATCGCGCTCGTGCCATAACGCGATATCTTCCAAGGCCGGGATGACGTTTGCGCGCACGACGCGCGCCAGACCGCAGATCTGCTCGCAGGTCACGGGATTTCGCTTGTGCGGCATGGCGGAGGAGCCCTTTTGCCCGGCGGCGAACGGTTCCTCCGCCTCGCGCACTTCGGTGCGCTGCAGATGACGGATCTCCAGGCCGATCTTTTCTAACGTCGAGGCGGTTCCGGCGAGGGCGGCGATGTAGTTGGCGTGGAGATCGCGCGGGAGCACCTGGGAAGTGATGGGCGCAGGGCGCAAACCGAGCCGGGTGCAGATTTTTTCTTCCGCTTCCGGCCCAATATGAGCGAAGGTGCCAACCGCGCCCGAAATTTTGCCCACGCGCATTTCTTCGGCGGCGCGATCGAAGCGTTTGCGGTGCCGCTCGATCTCATCCCACCAGATGGCGGCTTTTAACCCGAAGGTGATGGGCTCGGCGTGCATGCCGTGGGTGCGGCCGATCTGCACCGTGTGCTTGTGCTCGAAGGCGAGTTTCTTGAGCGCAGCAGAAAGTTTTTCGAAGCCGGCGGAGAGCAGGCGCGAGGCGGCCTTGATCTGCAGCGCCTGCGCGGTGTCTACCACGTCGTTCGAGGTAAGGCCATAGTGCAGCCAGCGCGAAGCTTCCGCCTGCCCGCGCGCCTTCATCCGTTCGGCAACGGCGGTGGTGAACGCGATGACGTCGTGGCGCACTTCACGCTCGATTTCTTGGATGCGCTCCAACTCGAAACCGGCATTTTGCCGCAGTGCCTCCGCCGCCTCGCGCGGCACTTCGCCGAGATCCGCCAGCGCTTCCGCCGCGGCAAGCTCCACTTCCAGCCAGCACTCATATTTGTGCCGGTCACTCCAGATCGCGCCCATTTCGGGACGTGTATAGCGTGCAATCATGAAACCACTATTGTGCAAAAGTTGTCAGCCGAGAGCGGTCAGCAATTAGCTTCAGGCGCCGCCGCGGTAACGGGCTTCGTCGCTGACGCCGTGACTGAGAATTATGCAGCTTCGTGAGAACGAGGCCGGATTTCCTTCTCGATCGCTTTCAGAGTTTGAGTCCTGGCAACGCTCAATTCATAGTTTTTTTGGAGGTTGATCCAGAACTCAGGTGACGTTCCGAAGTAGCGGCCCAAGCGTAGCGCGGTTTCCGCAGTAATGCCCCGGCGCTCATTCGCAATCTCGCTGATACGTGTCACCGGGACCCGAAGTTCGAGAGCGAGTCTGTTTGCGGAGAGGCCGAGCGGCTTCATAAATTCCTCACGCAGCATTTCGCCGGGATGCGTCATGATGCGCCGCAGGTTCGAGCCGCTCTCCGGCTCTTTGATGCTCATGTGTCCCCCACTCAGTGATA
>DASVGP010000195.1:0-12024 GCA_036379475.1 Bryobacteraceae bacterium
CTTGCCTCCCGAGGCCCTCGCGACCTCCGGTGCCGTTGGCGATTATCAGAAATATGTCTGTCGAATGGTCCGCTGTTACCACGGTCATGATCTACCGGGAAACGTTTGGGCCATCCCCGATCTCATCACGACCACCAAGCTCAAGAAGTTTGCGTACCAAGAGGAATACCGCTTCGCGTATACCAAGACAGACGCGTTCAGGTTTGAGAATGTGGAGGTTCGGCTAGTTGATCGCAGGACGAGACCGGCTCCAAAGCCGGATGAACATTTTCATGAGACGCTCGGTCTTGGCGATCTGCGCGACATCTGTCGGCGCATATTCTGATCTCTGGAGGAATCTCTGTCCGGGTGGTCCATTCGGAAAGTGGACGCCGAACTCTAGATCCGCCCTGGTCGCCTAGCGTTTAGAAACACTGGTGCCGCGCCACCGTGTAACGCGCGACGGTTCCGTTTGCGGCGATGCGATCCCAGTCAGGGCGTTGCCGACTATACGCCCGGGCCACGCCTGGCAGTGGGATTTGCGGCATGATCGATGCTATTTTTGCCCTCGCATCGAGGGGGTGAAGGTGATTCCGACCAACAATCCTTCCGGAGTAACGAAACGGCTGACAGTTTGGCCCCACGGCTCCCTTTTGTTCTTTATGAGCATTCGATACCCTTGCGATTCCAGCTCCCGAGTCGCTTGCTCGACGTTGTCAACGTCAAACTCGAGCCAAGCCTGGGGCGCAGGAACTTGGTCGGGCCAGGAATCCTTGCCAAAGCATGACCGCGCGGCTTGCGAAAGCGGCCACAGAGCAAAAGTTTTTGCGCCTTCGAGAGTCTCGGTATGGAGATAATCGCCATCCTCTTCTTTGAAGCCAATACCGAGGACCTGGTTGTACAGCTTGCGACTGACGCTCACGTTACGCACGATCGGACCAAAGCCCGCGACGAACAGTACCTTGACGTTTCCCATTTTGTCCATGTCATTCACCATTATCATGGTGAATCCGGCGTCTACAATCAGCCGGCCGGTTACGTCGGGCTGCCGTCTTCAAGTTGCCGTATAACACGCAAATCGTAGATGTGGGGCTCGGCCCGGAACCAAATTTACTGGTTCCGGCGCAGCGTCTTTCGAGCGCTGTCCGGACGGTCGGCCACTCGGAAAGTGAACGCCAAGGCAACATAGATCCGCTGTAGTCGCCATGTGTAGATCTAAAGGCCGTTGCACGCGATCGATCCTGAATGGGTCAAACAATAGCGGAACGAATAGCCCTAGCCGCGGCCTGGAATGTTCATATGCCGGTTCGCTTGCCTTCGTCAGGTGGATTGGCGTCGGCGAGGGAGTCCTTTTGCCGAGGCCTCGGCTCCGGGTGGTTCACGGAACGGGTCCACCGAAATGCGCTCGTAACACACTTCCAGCACGGTCAGGTGTTCTGTACCACCCGGCGCTTGGAGAATTACACGATCGCCCGCTGCCGACTTGATCAACGCGCGCCCTAGAGGCGACACCCAGCTGATGTGCTTGCGGTTGAGATCGACCTCGTCGGTGCCTACGATGCTCACCACTCGCTCCGTTCCCGCAGCATTGGCATAGCGCACGGTCGCTCCAAAGAATGCCCTCGTCGCCGCCTGCCCTGCTCGCGGAGCTTCCGGGTCAATTACTTCCGCGGATTCGATTTGCTTCGTGAGAAAGCGAATCCGCCCATCGATCTGGCGCAGCCGCCGCTTGCCGTACTGATAGTCGGCGTTTTCACTGCGATCGCCGTTGCTCGCAGCCCACGCCACCACTTCCGTAACAGCCGGGCGTTCTCTGGTGACCAGAAACCGGTGCTCATCTTTGAGGCGCTGCAGGCCGCTCGGCGTTATGTAGTTCTTGCTTTGCGTCGCGGGTTCGTCATCTTGCGGTTTTCTCGTAAACCCTTTTCGCATATCTTAGTCTCTCCAGCGGGTGGCGGGCGCTTTGCACAAAGGCGTTGAACTCTGCCATGGGTGCTTTCGCTTGTTTGAGAGCGCCGAGAAGGCTATCCGTAGATCAGAAACCTTCTGAGCGACCCGGTTCTTTTCCGATTCCGCCATCGCGATCTCGCTTGATTGTGCGGACAACAAATCCAAATGGATTATAGACGATAAGTCGACTCTTCGTCCGAAAGGTTTAACTTGCCGGAGCCCACGATCCTGCAACATAATTTAAGAGCTTTTTTGTTAGCGTCAAGACATATGTGCAGGAACATTAAAACGCTCTTCAATTTCGATCCGCCGAGCACCGAGGAAGAGATTCGAGCCGCGGCGCTCCAGTTCGTCAGGAAGATCAGCGGATTCAACAAACCCTCAAAAGCAAACCAAGCGTCGTTCTTTCGTGCCGTCGAAGAGGTTGCACGCACATCGTCTCGCTTTCTTCGTTCGCTCGAAACGAACGCACCACCGAAAAATCGGAAGCAAGAGGCTGTCAAGGCGCACGCCCGCGCAGTTCGCAGATTCGGGACTTGAGTTCAACTGAAATGGATCACGCACAACCCGGAAATTTGGAGGATCGAGGCCGACTTGCCGGTACAAATCTGCCTGCGATCTGCGAAAGATTCGTCGCTGCAAATATGGGGTGGCGATCGCCTAGGCAGAGGCTTCGACGATGCGGAAGTCGCGCTCTGCTGCAGAACCGAGAACCTTCAGTGCCGCTTGATAAGCAGGGCTATTGTACGTCTCTACCGCCTTTTCAAAGCTTTCGAATTCCGTGACTACCAGCCTCTGTTTAAGCCCCGATTCACGGGCCTCGACGGTCTCGGCGGCCGAGCGAATTAGGAGCTTGCCGCCGCCCGCCTCGATCGCCGGAATCGCCAGTTGGCCATACCGTTTGAGCGCGGATTCGTCCGACACCGAACGATATGCGACGACCCAATAGCCTTTCTTCATGTGTCCTCCTTCTTTATTAGGCACAAAATTGCCAATCGGGCGATCTCGAGTTAACCGTGAGCAAGGGACCCCAGCAAACGCCGGGCGCAGGCAAATGGGGGGTACGAGTATTGAATCTGGGAGCCGTTTGGCTCCTTATCGATGCACGTCGCGTGGGAGAGAAACCGCACAATTTCTTCCACTTGCAGCAAATGAATCCTCGAAAAGTGCCTGCTGCGGACGATAAGACAGTCAAACTGTGTCACAGCAGGTTTCAGCGGATCGCCCACTGAAGGACATCTCCCTGTCCAGCATTCCGGCTTTTCCCGCCGTCGCCCTGCGTGTGCTGGACCTGGCATCGCAGGATGATCCCGACTTCGATCTTCTGGTGCGCGAAATCGCGTCGGACGCAGCGCTTTCCGCGCAAGTTCTCAGGCTGGCCAATTCTCCACTCTTCAGACTCGAGCCACAGGTTGGCACGGTGCAGGTGGCTGTTATGCTGCTGGGCGCCCAGCGAGTTCAGTCGCTTGTCATGTCGGTGGCTATGGCCAACTATTCACGGGCGGCTCTCCGGACGCAGGGATTTCAAAGGTGCTGGCAACATACGATTGCTACCGCAGTTCTTTGCCGTGAGATCGCAGCCGCTGCTGGCGTACGACAGCCGGAACAGGCCTATAGCCTCGGTCTGCTTCACGATATCGGACGGCTGGGATTACTGGTGGCGTGGCCCGATGATTACGACCTCATGCTTCGAAAGGCAGATCGTAACGCAATCTCGCTCGTCGAACTCGAGAGGCAACTATTCACGATGGATCATTGCGAACTTGGGCGCCGCTTGATCGAGCAGTGGAAACTCCCCCAAGAATTCTGTGTCGTGGCAGGTCGACACCATGATCCACCCGACGGGGCGACCGAACTGGATAGCCTCCGCATCTCACATCTGAGTTGTCGCCTGGCCGATGCGCTGGGATTCTGGGTGGCAAAGCCCTTTGGGGCCCTGGACGTTGAAGAAGTTCTCTCGGAGCTGCCTAACGCCATACGTGTCAGGCTTCCCAGCGATCCTTTAGAGCTAAGAGAAAAGATTGGCAACTCGCTGAGTGTGGGGATCGCAGTTCTCAGCCAGCGGCCGCCGGAGTCGGTGCGTATTCCGAGCCAGAAGTCGAACACTCCGGACCTCAATCCCGATCTGCCGGAAACTGGAAGCACTGATGCTTTCCTCACGCGCTTCGAGAGCATGCCCGCAGCGTGGGATTTCTCCGTTGTAGTAATCACAGTTATTGTGTTCACGTTGATGCTGGCCGCCCTGTACGCTTTCTCGCGCTTGTGATGAGGCCATGGGGAATCCTCGCGGTCCGACCGCGATTCGTGAATGTTCGAATTGCGAGTGACTCGTCGGGAATCCGGAAACGAGGAGGCTGAAAAAATACGAAAGGGATTGGAATCGCATACCCGAACGTGAAGCTCTTTCAGGTTCTTATCTCGCCGCGGCCTTCTCACTGCACCAGACAGGTACTCTTACGATCGCGCTACCTTACTCGAACGCTGCTTTGTCTCAGGCGGGCTTGCCGCGGCGTCTAACCTCACGAGTGAGGAGGCAGCAATGAAGCGAAGAGTAATACCGTTTTTGGCAGCCGGTTTTGCGACAGTTCTCCTGGGAGCAAATCAGGAAGAGACGCAGCGCCTGCAGGCTTCTGCCGATGTCCTGCAGCAGGTCATGGGCACACCCGATAAAGGGATTCCGTCCAATCTGTTTCACCGCGCATATTGTGTCATCGTAATCCCGGGCATGAAAAAGGCCGGATTCGTGTTCTCAGGAAAGTACGGGCGGGGATACGCTTCCTGCCGCGCACAAGGGGGCGGTTGGAGCGCGCCGGCAGCGATGCGGATTGAAGGCGGCGGCTTCGGACTGCAAGCCGGTGGTGCGTCGACCGACGTGGTCATGCTCGTCATGAGCAGCAAGGGAATGAACGGCATCTTGTCGAGCAAATTCACCCTCGGCGGTGAGGCATCCGTTGCGGCTGGGCCGGTGGGCCGCGAGGCGACTGCACAGACCGATGCCAGCATGCACGCTGACATTCTCTCCTGGTCGCGTTCGCGAGGCGTCTTCGGCGGTATATCGCTGCAGGGCGCAACGCTGCGGCCGGATAAGAACGGCGACAAGGCTCTTTATGGCCACAAGGTCGATAGCAAGCAAGTGCTGACCGGCCAAGTGAAGGACCCCGCCTCACCGGACCCGTTTACAAGCGAACTGGCTCAGTATGGAGGGACGCATCGGAGCTGACGCCGTGCCGCGGCAGCGCGGCGCCTGCCGTGCTTTCTAGCTTGCGTTCGCCAGCACGGGCGTTTCCTTCAATCGCGTGTTGAAAACGAAGCGGGCCGCGAAGGCCGAACCCGCAAGAGCGAGCGCTCCGGTCAGGAACGCGGCTGGATATCCGTGCCGGTAGGCGATGTGGCCGGCGAGCAAAGAGCCTGCTCCCACGAACAGATCGCAGAACGCGCTCAAGATTCCTACTGCGGAACCGTGATACTCGGCGGGCGTCCTGCGCAGTACGGTGGACGCGATCGAAGACCAGGGAAACGAAAATCCTAATCCGAGCAAACCGGCTCCCGCGATTGCGAATATCGGTCTGGGGCCCGAAGCAATGATCACGAGTCCCGTTGCCATTGACGCCAACCCTGCATAGAAGGTGATTTCCGGCCGGATACGATCCGGTAATCCTCCGAGAAAGAAACGCGAGAGAAGGATGACCAGCGCATAGGTCGTAAACGCCGCCGGACCCGACCCTCCATGTTGCGCCAGGAAAAGGATAAGAAATCCCGCGACCACAGGGTAGTGTACGTTTACGAATCCAATGGCGAGTCCCGGCATCAGCAAGGAGGAAAACAGAGCGCCGCGCCCGCCGCTGTGCCGCCGCGGTTGGAAATCCTCTTGCAGCAGCAGTACGAGACCGAACGCCGCAATGGCGGCCCAAAACTGAAAGGCGGCCGCATGCGCGAATGTGCCGAGCCAGTTTCCAATGACCGGGCCGACGGAAACTCCGCCCCAAATACCGCTGCTGATATAACCCAATGCCTGCGCGCTGCGGTCCACGCCGGCAAGCTCTACAGCCCAGGCCGCCGCGCCCGTATACAAGCAGGCCTCACCGAAGCCCTGCAAGATACGCCCAGCATAAGCGCTCGCCAGTCCGATGGGCATCAGATAGGCCGCTCCGGCGAGGGCACAGCTCAACAGTCCCGTTAAGAAGGTGATCTTTCTTCCGCGGCGGTCCGCCAGCGGGCCGGAAAAAAAGCGGCTTGCCAGGGCGACAAACGAAAAGATGCCGATGACCGCGCCCACAATCAGATCGGAGCCGTGCAGGTCCCGCTTGACATGCGGTGCCAGGGCGGGCAACACCGTCCCAATCCCAACGAAGCCTAAGAAAGTTGCGCTTACTAACAACCAGAAGCGCAGGTCGAATCGAGCGCTATCAGACCCCACTTGTGTGTCTTTAGTGTAACTGTTTTTTCGGGTGCCGTGCGCGGGCAAAGTTAAGATTGGAATGTGGGCGCGACAAAGTTCAAGCTCAAACCCAATCACACATGGAAGTCCAAACCCGGGTATTCGATTTGCGTGCTGGAGCGCGGTCTGGTGCGATTCGATTATCCGAGGACCTGGATCGTCGAGCCGGCCGAGGGCGCGGTGCACCTGCATGACCGGCCGGCATCGGTGGAGAGCTGCGATCTCGGAGTATCGATCTTTCGACTTCCCAATGTGCACCTGCAAGACCTGTGTCTCGAGCAGATGCTGCGCGATGTGCTTGGCGGCGACCGCGAGCCGTACGAACAGTCGGAGATCTATCGCGCGGCGCGGTCCGATGTAGAGATTGCGTGGCTGGAGCAGAAGTATGTCGATGCCGAGTACAACCGCGATGCACGTTTCCGGGTGGCGCTGGCGCGAGGGCCGGTACTCTGCCTGATCTCAATGAATTATTGGTCGAACCGCGCCGCCGGCCTCGAGAGGGTATGGGAGGAAGTGTTGCGTACCCTGGTGTTCGACGTTCCTGTTAAGGACCCGACCGCGGGTCCTGTCGTGCAGTAAGGTGGTGCAGTAAGGTGGTGCAGTAAGGTGAGAGCAATATGGAGGCTTCTGTTCGCCCGCCGGTAGTTACGTTTACCACCGATTTCGGGCTGCTGGATCATTACGTCGGCACCATGAAGGGCGTGGTGTTGAGCCGCTGTCCGGACGCGCGGCTGGTCGATATCTCTCACGAGATCGCCCCCTTTTCTATTTACGCGGGCGCCTACATGGTTGACCAGGCGGCGCCCTATTTTCCGAGCGGCACCGTGCATCTGGTGATCGTGGATCCGGGGGTAGGGACACCGAGGAAACCAATTCTGGCCGAAGCCCTGGGGCAGATCTTCATCGCTCCCGACAATGGCGTGTTGAGCCGTATCTTCGCGCGCGACCGGCAAACCAAGGTGCGCGAGATTACAAACCGCAGCCTGTGGCTCGAAAACCCGTCGGAAACGTTTCATGGGCGGGACATTTTTGCCGCGACGGCCGGAGTGATTGCCGGCGAAACGGCCAAGGTCCACGAAGTTGGGCCGGAGTTGCGCCAATTCGAGAAGCTGACCGAACTGGAACCTACCGAAATCGTGCCCGGCGTTTGGCAGGGCCGAATCCTCAATATCGACCGCTTCGGCAATACGATCACCAATTTCCTAAGCACGCGATTCCCCGCCGTCGCAGAAGAGCGCTTTTGCCTTTCGGTCGGCCAAGAACAAGTCCGAGCCTTCCGGAAGGCCTTCGGCCTGGCGGCGCCGGGAGAATGCTTTGCGTATTTTGGCAGTTCCGGCTATATCGAGATCGGCATCAACCAGCGCAGCGCGGCCGAGAAGCTGGGAGCCGTACCGGGCGGGCAGGTGCAGCTTCGCCTGCTGTAACCTAAATAAATAAGTGCTTCCGCACCACCTGCCCCGATGATCGCCGCCGAACCGACCACTCTCTCGCGCGCTAGCGAGTTTCGCCAGAAGCTCGACTCGAAGATCCTTGTTGCCGATGGGGCGATGGGAACGATGCTCTACGCCAAGGGCATCTTCATCAACCGCTGCTTCGACGAGCTGAACCTGTCCGCGCCGGATCTGGTGCGCGAAATTCATCGGGAATACGTGAAAGCGGGCGCGGAGTTCATCGAAGCGAACACCTTTGGCGCCAATCGCGTGCGCTTGGCGGCATTCGGGTATGCGGAAAAGCTGGGCGCGATCAATCGGGCCGGCGTGAGGCTGGCGCGCGAAGCAGCGGGGGAACGGGCCTTCGTCGCAGGAGCGCTGGGACCGCTCGGCGCCCAAATCGAGCCGCTGGGGCCTATGTCGCTGGGCGAGGCGCGGGCAGTTTTTCAGGAGCAGGCAGAGGCGCTGGTTGCGGCGGGCGTCGATCTGATTGTGCTCGAAACTTTCTACTCTTTGGACGAACTGCGGCAGGCGGTGCTGGCGGCGCGGGAAGCGGCAGGGCCGGATATAGCGCTGGTGGCGCAGTTCACCGTAACCGACGACGGCAGTTTGCGCGACGGAACCAGCACGGAGACGTTCACGAGCGCGCTGGACGAGCTGCCGGTGGACGCGATCGGAGTGAACTGCTCGGCCGGTCCGAAAGTGGTGCTGGAAACCATCGAGAAGATGGCCGGGCGAACGCGCAAACCGCTGAGTGCCATGCCGAACGCGGGGCTGCCGGCGACGGTGGAGGGGCGCAACATTTATCTGTGCTCGCCCGAGTACATGGCGCAGTATGCGCGGCGCTTCCTGCAGGCCGGAGTGCGGATCATTGGCGGCTGTTGCGGCACGACGCCGGAGCACATCAAGCAGATCTGCCTCGAAGTGCGTTCGCTGCAACCGGCGCGGGCACACACGCACAGCGCGACGGTGGTCGAGGAAGGGAAGCCGCAGGCGAAGCGGCTCGCGAAGGTGCCGGCCGCGAACAAATCGGAGCTGGGCGCGAAACTGGCGGCGGGCAAATTCGTCGCCTTTGTGGAGATTTTGCCGCCGCGCGGCGTGGATGCATCCAAGGAGATCGCCGGGGCGCAACTGTGCCGCGAGCACGGCATCGATTGCATCAACGTGCCGGACGGCCCGCGTGCGAGCGCGCGGCTGAGCGCGCAGGTGACCTGCCGATTGATTCAGCAGCATGCGGGTATCGAAGCGGTGCTGCACTTCTGCTGCCGCGACCGCAACATCCTGGGCATCCAGTCGGAGCTGCTCGGTGCGCACGCGATGGGGGTGCGCAATCTGATTTGCATCACGGGCGATCCGCCGCGCATGGGCACCTATCCCGACGCCACCGCGGTATTCGACGTAGATTCGATCGGCTTGGTGAACATCGTCAACAATCTCAATCAGGGGCTCGATATCGGCGGCAACCCCATGGGATCGCAAGCAGCGCTGCTGATTGGCGTGGGAGCCAATCCAGGCGCGCTGAATCTGGACGAAGAGCATCGCAGGTTTGCCTGGAAGGTGGAGGCCGGCGGCGAATACGTGGTGACGCAGCCGGTTTTCGATCTGGACCTGCTCGAAGCGTTTTTGAAGCGGACGGAGCAATACGGGCTGCCGCTGATTGCGGGCATCTGGCCGCTGACCAGCTATCGCAATGCCGAATTCATGGTGAACGAACTGCGCGTGCCGGTGCCCTCCGAATATATGGAACGGATGCGGTGCGCCGACAGCGCGGAGAAGGCCCGGGCCGAGGGTATCGCGATCGCGCAAGAGATGGCGATGCGCGTCCGGCCCATGGTGCGGGGTGTGCAATTGAGCGCTCCTTTCGGGCGTTATGACATGGCGGTGCAGGTTGCCGAGGCGCTGGGCGAGCGCTAAACCGATTTCCCTTACGTGGCGACGGATCTTATTCAAGTAGATATCGACCAGCCTTACCGGGGCGCCATTGAGCGTGCCGCCGAGGTGATTGCGCGCGGCCACATTGTGGGCGTTCCGACGGACGCTCTGTACACGCTAGTCGCCGACCCTTTTAATCTGGCGGCGGCGGGGCGCGTATTTGCCGCCAAGGGCCGCGAGACCGTTCGTTCGCTGCCGCTGGCGGTTTCCGATACGTTGATGGCGGAAGATCTGGCGAAAGACCTGAGCAGCCGGTTTTTTCTACTGACGCGGCGCTTCTGGCCGGGACCTTTGACGATCATCGTTCCGGCGGCAGCCAAGGTGCCGTTGAAGGTGACCGGTAATACAGGACGGCTCGCGATGCGGCACGCGCGATCGAAGGTGCTGAACGCAATCATCGACAAAATCGGCCATGCGCTGATTGCGACCAGCGCCAATCTCTCGGGTGAGCCTACGATTCCGAGCGGCATCGATCTGTTTGCCGCGCTGGATGGCCGCGTAGACCTGGTGCTCGACGGCGGACTGTGCACGGGGCCGGGGGCGACCACGATCGACATCACGGAGCCTGAGTGGTCCGTCATTAAAGAAGGGGCCATTTCCCGGAATGAGATCGCGGAAGTGCTGCAAAACTCCGAAAATTGAGAGATTTTGGCCGTTTTGCTATTCTGAATCTGTAGCGTTTCCCGCGAGAGCGTCTCTTGGTCTCTCAATAATTGATCCGATAGTCAATGTCATGGAGTCCGGCTCGAATGAAGCGCTGGTGTGCAAGCTCCGGGCGCTTCGGCGCAACGGAGAAGCCTAAAGGCGCTCGGAGGATTCCCCCCTGGAATCATCTTTGGGGTCAATGACGGGGGCCAAGGCGGAAGCTCTCGCCGGGAACGCTTTTCCTTTCTTTCCCTGCTGAATGCGCATTCTGTTTATCGGCGATATCTTTGCCTCGGGTGGCCGCGGCATCGTCGCCGAAAACCTCGATAGCCTGATCGCGGAATACCAAATCGATCTCGCGATTGCCAACGCCGAGAACAGCGCCGGCGGCTTCGGCATCACGCCGCTCATCGCGGAGGAGCTGCTTGGACTGGGATTGGACGTGCTGACCGGCGGCAATCACAGCTTCGACAAGCGCGAGATCCACGATTATCTGCCGCAGCAGCCGCGGCTCTTGCGTCCGGCGAACTACCCGGCCAGCGTGCCCGGAACAGGGATCTATATCGGCAGGGCTCGCAATACCGAACCGTATGCGGTGCTGAACCTGCAAGGGCGGGCATATATGGCCAATATCGATTGCCCGTTCCGGAAAGCGGACGAATTGCTGGCACAGATTGACACGGCCATTAAAATTCGCTTCGTCGATTTTCATGCCGAGCTTACGAGCGAGAAAGTAGCGATGGGCTGGTATCTGGATGGCCGGGCTACAGCGATGATCGGAACGCACACACACATCCCAACCTCTGACACGCGCGTGCTTCCCGGAGGAACGGCTTATCAGACCGATTCCGGTATGACGGGCCCGTATGATTCCGTGATCGGCGTCGAAAAAGAGATGGTCGTGCGGCGATTTCTTACCGGCCTGACCGGCAGAATGGAAGCCGCCAAGCGCGGCATCGAACTGCACGGTGTCGTGATCGATGCGGACGAAAACACAGGCAAAGCGCGGTCGATTGAGCGGATTTGCCGGGTCAGGTAGAGGTCAGTCTAGCGTCCGTAGATCCGTACTCCACGCCAAAGGCCAGATACTCTTCGATCTTCCTTTAGCATTTCGATGACGGTGTCAGGCGCAATCTCCTATTGACATTCTGTAAGAGTCCGGCGATGATTCTTATAGATAGCCTATAAGGAACGAGGATGGCCGGGACCCAATCCGATCTTTTGCAGGGAACTCTCGATCTATTGATCTTAAAAGCCCTCGCGCTCGACCAGATGCACGGGATGGGCATATCCCGCCGGATCGCGCAGATTACGAATGGGACGTTCGATGTCAAGCCAGGCTCTCTGTTTCCCGCCTTACATCGTATGGAGGAAGCGGGCTGGCTGGCGTCGTCGTGGGGAGAATCGGATACCAACCGGCGCGCCAAGTTTTACCGGCTGACCAAATCGGGCAGAAACCGCCTCCATACCGAGGCGGAACGATGGGATCGGATCTCACTCGCCATAGCGAGCGCGCTTCGGGCTACATAGGAGCGGCGAACGGTGGGCCGGAAGCTCTATATCTTCTTTCGAAATATCTTCGGAAAGCAGCGCCTGGATCGGGAGCTTGAAGAAGAAATCCGCAGCTATATTGATCTCACGGCGGCCGAG
>DASVGP010000196.1:0-19268 GCA_036379475.1 Bryobacteraceae bacterium
CGAGGTCGAGGTTCAACCCCTCGAACTTTACATGCGTTACCACGCCGCGCATGACCGCGCCTATCAGCGCGCCTCCGCCGAGCTTCAGAAACGCAAGAAAGCGCGGCAGTTAGCCGAAATTGGCTTTGCTTCGCAAAAACGAGCTGAGGCTGAAGAATCGCGCAAGGTCGAAAAGCACGCCGTCCACATCGCCACCGCCAACATGCGCAAACAACGCGAAGAAATGAAGCTTGGCGACGCCATCGCCAAAATGCTGCCCCCCAATTTCGATCTTTCTTCTCTCGACCAAATCTTTTCTGCCGCCCCAACCCACCCCGGCAGTGAAAGGCTAACAGCTAGCTAAAAAGGAGCCTGATATTTTGCCGCGTTCCCGCTTCATTCCAACCCCCGAAGACCGGCTTCGCGTCCGCGAACTCGCCGCCATCGGCCTCTCCGACGCCGATATCGCATCCCAACTGCGTCTGCCCTTACCGCAGCTTCAGAAAAGATTCAAGCTCGAGCTCAAAACCGGCGCTGCCGAAGGCCGCGAACAGATGCTCAGAAAGCTCCAGATCCTGGCGCTCTCCGGAGAAAATGTGCCCGCCTTGACCTTCTGGGTAAAAGCGCGCTGCGGTTGGCGCGATACCGGCCCAACCCAATCCACAACAGAGATCATCAGAATCGCCACCGTCTTCAAGCAGGAAACCGAACCGTCCGCATGAACACTCGCGCTACTCATAGCGCAGGGCGATGGCCGGGTCGATCCGAGCCGCACGCCGTGCGGGTAGCCAGACGGCAAACAAAGCGATTAAAGCCAGCAGAATCGGCACACAAACGAAGACCACCGGATCCCAGCTTTTTACGCCGAACAGGAGGCTCTCGATCAGGCGCGTCAGTCCGAACGATGTGCCCGTGCCGATCAGCACGCCAATGATTGCGACGCGCATGCCTTGCCCGATCACCAGATTGCGCACGTCGGCCGCCTGTGCGCCTAGCGCCATGCGGATGCCCAATTCCTGCGTGCGCTGCCGGACCGAATACGCCATCAGGCCATAAATCCCGATCGCGGCCAGCAGCACCGCCGCGCCGCCGAAAACCGTCATGAGCAACATATTGAAATCCTGCCGGGCCGTCGAATGAATAACAATGCGATCCATAGTCTCGAGGTGCGCCACAGGCAGCCCGCCGCTGGCCTGGCGAAGTGCTCTTTCGATCGGCGCACGGAGCGCGTACGGATTGCCGCGCGTGCGCACGATCCAGACCAGCGGTGTGATGCGCGCATCCGAAGCGGTGATGCCGCTTGGGACCTGCGAAATCGGAATGTACATGTCGGGCCCCGGTCTTCGATTGAGGCCGCCATCGTGAACATCTCCGACAATTCCGACGACCTGTCGCGGCGAGTCCACAAATTCCGGGCCAAGTCCTTTGGCGATAATGATGCGATCCTTTAGCGGATCGCTTTTCGGCCAATACTGGTGCGCCATCGCCTGGTTGATGATGACGACGGGCGCGGACGCTGCCGTGTCGTGAGCATTGAAAAACCTGCCCCGGATCAGCGGAATGCGGAACACGTTGAAATAGTGGGCTGAAACATACGCCCAGTCGCCGCCGCCGTTGTACGGCCCTCTCGTGGGCGGCCGGCCAACGATATTAATGGGCAGTTCGAACTCGCCTAGGATCGGTAAGCCGCAAGCCGTAGCCGCGGAAATCACGCCGGGAAGAGATTTTAGCCGTTCCGTGCCCTGGCGAGCGACTTGCGCGACCGCGGCTGTTTTTTGGAATCTTGTCCCGGCTATGGACATTTGTAAAGTCAATAGATGGTGCGGATCGAAACCCGGCTTGACGTCGTTTAGCGCCGCGAAACTGCGGATGAGAAGCGCGGCGCCGATCAGCAGCACAATCGCCAGCGCCATCTCGGTAGCGACGAGAATGGAACGCGCCTTGTTTTGCCGGAAGCCGCCGCCGCTCCGGATACCACTCTCCTTTAGCGCAGCGTTGAGATCGCCGCGTGAGGCATGGAGCGCGGGAATCAGGCCGAAGACAACGCCGGTGACGATAGCAACGCCAAGCGTGAACAGCAGAACGCCCCAATCGAGCGTAACCGCCGATCCGTCTTGTCCGATTCGCGGGATATTGCCCGGATTCACGGCGAGCAGGCCGCGCATCGCGAAGAAACCGACCACAAGCCCCAGCGCTCCGCCAGTTATCGAGAGCAGAACGCTCTCGGTAAGCAGTTGCCGCACGATGCGGCCTCGCCCCGCGCCCACCGCCGCACGAATGGCAATTTCACGCTTGCGTCCCGCCGCACGAACCAATAGAAGATTCGCCACATTCGCACACGCGATGAGCAGAACCAGGCCGACCGCTGCCTCCAGCACCAGCAGCGAGGTGCGCACGCCGCTCACAATCCGATCTCGCAGCGGCCGTACCGTGAATACCGCCTTCTTCGGAAAGCGTGGATACTTGCGGTCGTACTCTTCGGTCACGGTCTTCAGTCCTGCATTCGCCTCGGCGAGCGTGATCCCGGGCTTGAGCCGGCCCGCCACCACGAAATAATTGGACTGATCGCGCGTATTCAGATCGAACTGAAACGGAAGCCAGAGGTCGGGAGCCGGATCGGAGTGAAAGCCGCTGCCGACGATGCCGATGACCTCATATGGCACTCCGCCCAGGTCGATGTTCTTGCCGACGATATGCTGATCGGCTCCGTAACGCTGCCGCCACAAGCTGTCACTCAGCACGACTACGTGAGGCCCGTGCGGCTCTTCCTCTTTGGCTGTAAAGGTCCGCCCACGCTCGATCGGCGCGCCGAAGAGGCGGAAGTAATCCGTAGTGACATGCACATCCCTCACCTGCTCCGGAAAAGCGCCGCCCGTCAGATTGATGGCAGCGCCGCCAATGTCATAGGCGGCAACGTCCTGAAAAAGCTTGGTTTGCTTGCGCCATATGTTAAATTTCGGCACGGAAGCGAAGCCTCCCAGACCGCCTGGTATGGTTTGCAGAAATTGCACGATGCGGCCAGGATCCGGATAGGTCAGAGGCTTGAGCAGAACAGTATCGATAACCGAAAAAATCGCCGTGTTGGCGCCGATGCCGAGCGCCAACGTGAGCACGGCAATGATTGTGACCGCTCGATTCTTAGAAAGTGTTCGGATGGCGAAGGCTAAATCCTGGATCACGGTCTCGAAAAAGACCGGCAAATCGATATCGTGCGTGCGTTCCTTGAGAAGAGTTGCGTTTCCGAAGCGGCGCTGCGCATCGAAGCGCGCCTCGGAGGCAGGCATGCCGGTTTCGGCATTTTTCTTTGCGCGCATGTCGAGGTGGAAGCGCATTTCCTCGGCGATCTCCGCGTCGTGTTTTGAGCCTCGGAAGAGGGCACGGAATTTTCGGATGAGTCCCATCAAGTGCTCCTCGGCGAAAACTTCAGCACTGCCGCGACGGCTTCGGTTAGGCGCTGCCAGCTTCGCTCTTCTTCGGCCAGTTGCTTGCGGCCCTTGGGCGTGAGCCGGTAATAACGCGCGCGGCGATTGTTCTCGGTTGTGGCCCATTCGGCACGAATCCAGCCCTCTTGCTCCATCCGGTGCAGCGCGGGATAGAGGGATCCTTCTTCGACGCGCAGCACTTCGTCGGAGATCTCCTGAATGTGGAGCGTGATGCCCCAGCCGTGCATCGGTCCGTGCTCCAGAGTCTTCAGCACCAGTAGGGCGAGCGTGCCTTGCAGGATGTCTTGCTTGCGCGGTGGCATTTCTCTATAGCCAGCTATAGGAAGTATGCGCTGTTCTTGCCTGCCTGTCAAGCAAGCCGATGCACACCCTGTAATTTCAAACGGTTTCAGGCTTGCAAATTGGCTAGTGCCTAGCTATAATTCCAGATATGACCGTGAGCGTTACAGAAGCGAAGAACAGATTGACCCAGCTTTTGACAGCGGTCGAGAAGGGCGAGCGCGTGACAATTGAACGTCACGGTCACGTGATCGCCGAAATCGTAAAGCCGTCTGCGAAAAAAATCGCCAAGTTTGGGACGCTGAAGGGCATTGTACACATGACGCCGGAACGATTTCATGAAGCGACGCGGCCCATGACAGACGAAGAAGCCGACGCCTTTCTCGAAGGGCGTTACTAATGCGAGTACTGTTCGACACAACGGCGCTCTATGTCGCTGCGGGAGTTGCCGACGTGACGTTCACGCCGAGAGTTCAGCGATTGCTCGAGCACTCGGAAACGGTACGCATGGTCAGCCCCGTTTCTTTCAACGAAATCGCCATCAAGGCGAACAAGGGGTTGACGCCATTGACGCGGGATCACATTGAGAAGCTCATCTTCGACTTAGATCTTACCGTTTTGCCGCTAACCGCTGAGCATTCATTCAAGCTGTTCGGGTTACCCGTTCATCACAATGACCCGTTCGACCGGATGTTGATCGCAGCGGCGCTTGCGGAAGACGTTTCCATTGTCGCTAGGGATCGCGACTTTAAAAAGTACAAAGGACTTCGGGTGATTTGGTAACTTTGACCGTGCGCCAAGTATAATTCGGCGGATGGGACGATTTGCCTTTTTCTTCTTGGCCGCCGCGCCGCTATTTGCTCAGCAGCCGCAATTACAATACCTGAACCACAACCGGCCTCTGGTGGATGCGCACAACTGCTATCCCTACGACGGGAAATGGGCGAACCGCATCGATCGGGCGCTGAAGGCGGGCTTTCCGGTCGCCATCGAACAGGATCTCGCCTTGTATGTCGATCCGAAAACGGGCGAAGGCCGCGTGGTCGTCTCGCACACGACGAAGACCACCGCTTCGGACCCCACGCTGCAGGATTATTTTTTCAAACGTGTGCGACCGATTGTCGAAAAGGCGCTCGCTTCCGGCGATCGTTCGCGGTGGCCACTCATCGTCCTGCATTTCGACTTCAAAGAGACGCAGCCGGCCCTGCTGCACGCGGTTTGGAAAGTGCTTGGACAACATAGGTCCTGGATCACAACGGCGGTGAAAGGCAAGGACCCGCATACGTTGGAGCCGCTGGATGTAAAACCGCTGCTGGTGATTACGGAGGATTCGGACGCGCAGGCGAAAGTGTTTTTCAACGAAGTCCCCGTGGGTGCGCGTCTGCGTTTGTTCGGATCGGCGCACACAAACATGCCGCATGCGGCCAGTAACGAAGAGCAGAATCGCTTATTAGTCACTTTGCCGCCGAGCAAGTTATTAACCGCACGTCCGACGGATTACCGGCGCTGGTGGAACAACTCCTGGTACGTTGTCGAAGAAGGCGGCGCGCCGAATGCCGGGCCGTGGACCGCGGCCGACGATGCACGGCTAAAGGCACTCGTCGATTATGCGCACCATCTTGGCTACTGGATCCGCTTCTACACGCTGGATGGCTTCACTCCGGCGGTGGGGCGCGAGAACGGCTGGTTCTCCGGCTACAACTTCGGTTCGCCATCAGCCGCAAAGAAGCGTTGGAAGGCGGCCATCGATGCAGGCGTAAACTTCATCGCGACGGATCAGTACGGCGCGCTGGCTAAGTTCATGCGATCACAGAAGTAAGTGAGAAAGCACCGCCCTACCGCGGATAAAAGCAGCTTTTTCCAGTCAGCGAGGTCAGTGCAGTCCGCAACCGGAACAGCTCGGCCGAGCGCGGATCGACCGCGCAGCGGCGTATATCGAACGCGCTCATTATCTGATCACTGTTCAGGCCGCCGTAGAAGGAAAATGCGGCGCGGTACCCGGCGCGCTCGAGCGCCTGGCCCGTTTCGGCGGAGAAGCTCGACCGCAGCCCGACCGGATAGGCCATGGCCGCTACGCGAATGCAGAGCTGTGAGTCCAAAATTCTTTTAGATTCGAAAGCCTCGCTATATTGTTCTTCCGGCGTCAACTTGGAGAGAATGCGGTGGGTGTGCGTGTGCGAAGCGATATCCATTCCGCCGCGCAGCATGGCGCGAGCTTCGTCCCAGTCCAGAAACAAGCGCTCGGCACTCTGTCCGGGGCGCTCTGTCTGGCAAGCCTCCGCCAGGGACTCCAGCAAACGCTCGCCATCTACGTCGGGCTGCTTATACAAAGCGGTGACCTTCCCGGCAAGTACTCCTGGATCGGCTCGCACGTTCTCAAATATCAATTCGTGAGGATACTGCAGCCGCACTGTATCCTTCTTACTGTGCTTGGCGAGATAGGCGATCTCGTCCCACCAGGGCACATACGAGCTGCCCACATAGGAACTTACGAGAAAAAAAACAGCGGGGGCGCCATGAGAGCGAAGGATGGGGAACGCGAGGTCGAAATTATCGCGATATCCGTCATCGAACGTAATCAAGCCGGCGGCTCCGGTAAGTTTTCTCTTGCCACCGGCGATTTCGAGCGCTTCTGCAAGGCCAATCAACGGCAGCCGCTTTTTCAAGAACGCAACCTGAGCTTCAAGGCCTGCGGCCGTCGCTGAAAATACGTCCGGGTCGTAGAGCGTTGATCGCGGATTGCCGATCCTGTGGTAATTGAAGACCATCAGGACGTTGCGTTTGGGCAGAGCACCGAGCAACGCGCCGGCGCCGGAGCGCTCCAGCCAGTTCGCGATCGTGTTCTTCCAGCTCATGCCGCTGCCGTCATTTTACGGGACTCCACTGACTGCTAAAATGGCTGCGCCGTATGGGAGAGATTCGCAAGTTCGAGGAGTCACAGATTCCCGAAGTTGCTGCGCTCGAATTGAAAGTATTTCATAACAGCACGGCGCGCCCTCCCGATCGCCTTCTTCGATATTTTCAGGAAATCTTTTTTCAAAACCCGTGGCGCGACGAGGATCTGCCTTCGTTTGTTTATATCCATAACGGCGACATCGTCGGATTTCTCGGAGTCATTCCGCGGCGCATGCAGTTTCGCGGCGATGCGATCCGCGTAGCGGTCCTCTCGCAGCTCATGGCCGATCGCGATCGTTATCGCGGTTTCGCCGGGCTGGAGTTGATGAAGCGATCTCTGAGTGGCCCGCAAGACCTTGCCTACACAGATGGAGGTACAGAAGATGCCTATGCGGTCTGGATCGCGGCAGGGGGACGCGTGCTACTGCCCTATGGATTGCGCTGGCGCCGCATTCTGCACCCGGCGCGCTACTTTCGCAGCGCACTCGGCCGCTCGCAGAACCGGAGCATGAGCCTGTTCGGCCCGCTGCTGTCTCCGCTGTGCGGCTTGACCGATGCCGGCTTGGCGCGTTCGCCCTATCGCGCTTTTCAAAAGCCGCAATCGGCGCTGCATGCCGCGCCGGCCGCTGCCGATCAATTGTTCGACTGCATCCAAGAAATCGGCGGGGAAATCGGCCGGCGCGAAGAATTGCATCCCGCTTACGATCGCGAGTCTTTCCGCTGGTTGATTGAACAGGCAGCTAGTGCGACGGCGCAAGGCAGCCTGCGGGCCGCTGTCTTGCGCAACGAAAAAGGCCGGTTCGATGGATCGTTTGTTTACTATCTGAAACCGGGTGGCGTATCGAACGTTCTGCAAATTGCTTCGCGCCCGCGAGCGATGGGCCAGGTTTTGGCCGCGCTGTTCCGGGATGCGTGGGAACAGGGCGCGATCGCCCTTATGGGCCAGGCGCTGCCGAAATATCCGCTGGAATTCGCGCGATCCTATTGCGATTTCCACTACCCCGGCAATGGAGTGATCATGCACAGCCGCAATCGAGAAATCGCGAACTGTCTGCTGCGCGGCGATGCGGCGCTGTCGCTTCTGGACGGCGAATGGTGGACACGGTTTGTCAGTACCAATTGGCTGGCGGAAACCAATCAGGCTGCAATCGGCTGCACGGAATCCATGGCCGTTCTGCGGTAGAAAACATACTCCACAGCCGCAACCAAGGCATTCATAGAGAGGCTGGTGATGGCAAGCGCCTCGGGCGGCCAAATAGCGAAGATGAGCGGAATCAAGAGCGCGAAATTAATAATGGTTGTCACTATGATGATGCGCGACCACTGCTTTTCATAACCGAAGGCGAGCATGTAGAAGGTCGAGTAACAATTCTGAAGCGCATAGAGAAACGGAATGAAGGCCATAATCTGCATCAATACTGTGGCCGGCGCGTATTTCGCTCCATAGAAGAGCGGCACGATCCAGGGCGCCCCGGCACAAAGAATGAGCGATCCGAGGAAGAACGGGGCAGCCAAAAGCGGCGTGAACTTCTTCAAAAACAACACCGCGCCCTCGCGTGAATGGGCGGCCATGCGGCTGATGTGCGGGTAAATGGCAGTCGAGACCGGATTTACGAGAATGCGTGCCGCGATAATGATCCGGAACACGGCCATGTAATAGGCCACATCGGTTGCCGTCGAGCGCAGCCCCAGAATAAAGATGTCGGTCACGGCAGAGATGGAAAGCGCGGCCATGGATAGAAAGACCGGAAAGCCTTCGCGCAGCGCGGCTGCAATTTCGCGAAGCGATGGAAACACCAGGCGCGCGGGGGTGAGGAAGGGAACGGTGCAGAAGCCGATAATCCCCGCGAAGGCAAGGGCTCCAGCTTGAAATCCCGCCGCCCATAGATATTGGCTGTCGCGGTGGACAAAAGCAAAAATCAAGCTCAGAGCGAGAAACTTCCCCAGCAGATCGCGCCAGACCAGATTCTCCATGATCTGCAAACCTTCGAAGAGAAACAACGGGAATAGCAGATCGCCAAGCACGGCCAGATAGCTGATGCAGAACAGATCGTAGTTCGGCCGCAGCTTGGGAACGCTCAGCACCACAGCGGTCATGATGGCGAAGCCGAGCACGGCCAGAAACGCTCTCGCTGCCATGACCGAGCTGTAAATTCTGGAAATCTGTTCCGGCTCGTCGCGATGGATGGCGATCTGGCGCGTCGCCGTAAGGTTGAACCCGTAATCGACCAGGGTCAGGAAGTAATAGGTGAAGGCGTTGGCATAGGTAATCAAGCCGAAGTGGCCGGTGGAAAGAACGCGCGAAAGGTACGGGAGAACGATCAGCGGCGCGGCATAGGTCGTGACCTGAACGACAAAAAGGGCGGCCGTGTTTTTGACCAGCCGATGCCGCGCGAGTTGGCGCAACCGTTGGATGGAGATTTGCATGGCTGGCTACCAGAAGCCAGGCGGCCCGGTCATGGAATATCCGTCTCGAGAAACTCGAGCAGCAGTTTTTCCGCGGTAAGTCCCCAGGCGATTCTGCGGCCGTCGAAAGCGACAGCCGGCTGCGGCCGTTTGACGATCAAGCCCCGCTGTTCGCGCAAGGTGCGCAGGGCGCCCTCGCAACTGCCGACTTCGTAGCACAAATGGTGCAAGCCCCCGCCCTTTTCGAGAAATGCCCGAACCGGAGCGTCCGGTCCGGCGGGTTCCACCAACTCGATCTGCGCCTCGTCCGGGTTAGCGGACAGAAAGGTCACCTTCACCTTTTGAATAGGATCTTCGAAAATCTCCCCGTTCCATTTCGCTCCGAGCGCCCGGACAAAGCCGGCCACGCTCGCTTCGATGCCGGCAACCACAAACCCGATATGATGCAGGCGGCCAAGGGATTTAGCATCCTCGGCTGCTGCGCTAGGCGGCAGTTTGCACTCCCCTTTCCTTCAAATACTCGAGGATCCTGGGGAAGGATGTCAGCTCGGCAGCGCGCTCCAGATCCATTTCGATGCCGAATTCTTCTTCGATCAGGTTCAAAAGCGTAATGGCGGCCACCGAATCCCAGTTCTCGACGGATTCCTGGCTCGCGCTTTCGATCTTTTCCGGCGGCATTTCCGGGAATACCGTCTCAAAGAGGCTCTTTAATCGTGGTTCGAGATTATCCATGTACGTCAACTTTGTGATACAGTTTCGGGCACTTGGTTTCAAAAAGCTCTTTCGCGAGCACGGCTTCCGGGTCGGGAACGCAATCGAGCAGGCCGCTCAGAAAGTCGTGGATCGGTTTGTTTTTCGGTGTGGGTTTGAAATCGAACACGATTTCAGCGGCTTCGAAGCGATGGAAGATTTGGGCGAGCGTTTGCTGCTCGATGCGGCGCGAAAACGCCCGGCAGCTCATGACCCAGGTCTCTATATGGATCTGCCGGCCCTCGCTGCAGCCTTTCAGCACCGCAATTTTTCCGAGCGGGCCAAATTGATCGCGGTAGCTTACCGCCAGCGCAAAACTCCCCGGGCGCCGCAGCGATGCGTGCCATTCGGCGTCGCTGTAGCGAATGCCATTGAGATTAAACTGATTGGTCTTATTCACCAACTCGACCACGCGCGCGTCGGAAGCGGGTGGGTTGAATTCAAAGGTGATTTCGGCATCGACATGGGCCAGAAACTGTTCGGGACTGGCGGCGGTTCCATTCGAAACGGCAAAGTGCTGGGCCTGGCGGATGCTCTCCAGGCGGTAGGTATCCTCATCCGAGAGCCTGGGCTTGCCGAACAGGTCGCGGATTCGGTCCAGCAGAGCCAGTCCCGCGGCGTAGTCGGACTTGGGGAACTGGATGCACTCGATTCCAGGATGCGCCAAGCGGACTTCTTCCAATTCCATCGCGCTGTCATCCACAAAAACAACACTATCGGCGGAGATATTCCAGGTCTTTAGAATGCGGGCGACCGAGCCGGATTTCGGCTCCCAATGGACTTCGATAGGAAAGATTTTTTCGCGAGGAATGGCGAGGTCGGGCCGAGCCAGACCCTTTTCAGCGATTTCGGGCGAATTTTTAGTCGCCATGCCGATGAGGACGCCATGATCGGCGAGCGTGTGCAGCATCTGCTGATAGAGCCCGTGTATCTGGCTATGGCCGGCCAAGTCCCAGGAGACATTTTCGTGCCCGTCTTCGCCGACAATGCCGGACCAGAAAGTATCGTCGAGGTCGGTGATCAGTCCCTTTTTAGGCGCGGGAGGTTCCATCAGCGCCGCTAAGGCCGCGCCTAGCGCGTCGGCATGGGCGATGGTATAGGGAAAGCCGGCGTGCAGGTCGGAACGGAAATCGTAGCGGGAGTGCGGCGGCGAAACCATGTCGAGCCGCTGGGCATTCACGATCGCGACACCCGGGCGGAGCACCATTTCGGCGGCGAAGCGCTGAACAGCCTCTCGTAGGGCAAGCTCGGCGGCGCTTGCCTGCCATCCGGCGGTGTGGAATCCGGGCGGCAGAGGCAGGGTCGGCAGAGAAAGCGCGATTTTCGAGGAAGCGGGAGCCGAGGTTAGGGCCGCCTGGATGCGCGCCAGTTTCGCCTGGACCGATTCGAGGATGCTTGCCTCGACGCGCCGCCCCCAGCCGCCTAACTGCCGGTATCCGAGCCGCGGATCGAGATCCGGCCATTCGAGCGCCAAGGCGCAGGTTTGCCCGGGCTCATTGGAAAACCTCTGCGAAAACTGCTCCAGGGTGCCGCAGACGTCGTCATACAAGCCGGTCTCGACGCGCACTTTTCGCTCCGGCAGCGCTTTTTGCAGGTGAGCGGCGAGATAGTGCAGCAGATGCAGAGGCGTGAAGCCGCAGGCCAGCAGCACGGGGAAATCGGCCCCGCCGCTCGGCGCCATTTTCGTGATAGTTAATGCCTCGGCGAGCTTCACCTGTCTGACAGTCCCCGTTCCCCCGACCTTTCTCATTGTATCGGCGCAGAGGCCGCTCATTCCGGGCTCGGGCGCACGTGCAACACTTGTTTGGCGTCGATGTGGTTGAACTCCATCGGAAAGCTGGTTCCCTGGTAATAGGCGCGCCATTGATCCTTATAATGGCCGGAGGCCACGTTTCCGGATTCGCCGGCGACGAGGTTCTGCACCGAATGGTCCAGGTTTCCCATGTCGGCCACCATGCGTTCGGAAGGACCTAAGACGGTGGTCGTCTGCTTGACCGTTGTGCTGGAACCGCTCATGGGCACCGGACCAATATTGAAGAACTGAGCCGCGAAGGGGATGCTGTTGCCCACCGGCTGCACCAGTTTCCATTGCAGCAGATGCCCCCATTTCCAATGGGATACCGGAGTTCCCTGCGCTTGGCGGCCCAGTTCGAGGGCTGCCGCGAGGCGGGCGACGAGCCAGGCATCCCAATTGTCATGGGGGACCCAGCCTTGCGGCCGGGTTTCGAGCAGTTTTTGCAAAACCGCCGGGCGCGGAATGATGTCCGGCGTGAATGCGGCTAGCGATCTCGCGCTGCGCGTGCCGCTTGGTACGCCTCCTCCAAACGGCCATTCTTCTTTTAAGACTCGCTTGGCGGCGCCGAGCTTGAGAAGAGATTTCGTCAGCCAGTCCGCCATCCGGTTGTAGAGCAATTCGGTGATCATGGGCGCCGCCTGGTTCTGGTCCATCTGGCCGTTCCAGCCGTGCAGCACGCCCACCGCTTCCTTCACCAGCTTGTTCTTGCTGCCGCATTTAGCCACCGCGGCAAGCGCCTGGTGCGCCACAAAGGAGTCGAAGGCCGAATAAACATCTTTCTGAACGGCGAGCATATCGCCGACCGTCAGTTTCTTTTTCGCCACGAGCAGAGCGCGCACCTGATCCACGCGGTAAGTGTCGGCATAACTGCCGTCCACAGTATAGGGGTAAGTTGGTGGAAACGGATCCTGATTCGAGGTTGCGATGATTCCCGATTTCGGATCGTAAATACTGGGCAGCTTGTCAAAAGAAATGTAGCCGCTCCACTCGAATTTTCCTGACGAGCCGTCAAGCGGCGCGGCGCTAGCGAATCCTTCGTGGATAGGAATTTTGCCGGCCGCCTGATAACCAATATTTCCCGCACGGTCCGCATAGACGAAATTTTGGCCCGGACCCCAGAAATTTTCGAGCGCCTTACGGAATTGCTGCCAATTTTGCGCGCGATCAATATCGAAAAACGGAAAACCGAAGCCGTAGGCCGCGGTCCATTTCATGCTGAAGCTGTTGCCGTTTTGGTGTGCCACAACAGGACCATGGCGGGTGATCCAGGTGTCGAGTTCTACCGGATTTCCGCCGCGCACCCCGATCATCTGGCGGTCGAGCCGCGCCTGTTCCGGCTGGCCCTGGAAAACGTAGCGGCCGGTTCGATCGTCGATCTGTTCGGTATAAAGATCCATGGCGTCGGCCTCCAGATTGGTTGCGCCCCAGGCGATCTGCGCATTGTGCCCCAGGATCACGCTGGGCACTCCGGGAATTGAGGCGCCGGAAACATCCAGCCCCGGAGCTTTTAACTGCACCAGGTACCAAATGCCGGGGATGCTGTAGTCCAGATGCGGATCGTTGGCGAGCATCGGTTTGCCGTCGGCGGTGTGCGCTCCCGAAACTGCCCAGGCGTTCGATCCCGGACTCACGAATCCTCCTTCGACAGAGGGAAACAGCAGGTGCGCCTTTGCTTGATTGACGGCGTTGGCGAAGTATCTGCCTTTATCGAAGTCGAAGTGGGAAAAATCGGTTAAGTCGCGATACATGTCGAGCGCGATCACGAGCGAATCCGAAATGCGCCAGGGCCGCGGATCGTAAGCATGCCCGGGCAGCGAAAATTTCAGCGAGTAATCGTCGTGATGGGTGTCGATGTAATGGTTGACTCCGCGAGCATAGGCAGCAAACAGAGCACGGTCCTCCGGCCTGAGCCGCGCCTCGGCAGCTTCGGCGAGCGCTCCCATGCGCATGCGGCGCGAGCGTTCGTCCGCGTTGAGCGCCTTGCGCCCGAACACTTCGGCGAGATGGCCTCTGCCCAGCCTGCGCATGGTGTCCATCTGCCACAATCGGTCTTGGGCAGTTACATAACCTTGCAGGAAGACGGCGTCTTGCCAGGATGCCGCTTCAATATGAGGAACTCCGCGCGCATCGCGCGCGATTTTGGCGGGGGCGCCAATCGGAGCCTGTATCTGGCCCGAAGTTTTTGGCAGCGGACGCACTGCGTACCAATAAACCGCAAAGGCGATGAGCGCGGCCACGACCACTAACGTCACGTTGATGATGCGTACCAGGCGCGATTGCACGCACCGATTGTACTCTGGCGTGGGATGGACCATCGTTTTCTGTCGTCCGTCACCCACAGTCGGCAGACCACAAAAAGCGATGGTCTGCCCCACCTATGCTTTATGGCGATCCGCTTCTTTGTTCTGGCGCTGATCCTGGCGACCAACGCCTTCTTTGCGGCGGCCGAAGTGTCGCTGGTATCGGTGCGGCAGTCGCGTTTACGGGAACTGGCGGCCGAAGGTCAAGCCGGCGCGCAAAGCGCACTCAATCTGCTGGCCAACCCCAGCCGCTTGCTTTCGGTGACCCAGGTCGGCGTCACGCTGGCCAGCCTGGGCCTGGGATGGGCTGGCGAAGATACGGTTTATGCGCTGTTGCGTGGCGTTCTGGGGCCGCTCTCGCTTCCCATTTCACCTCTGGCCCTGCACGTCATCTGTTTCGCGGTCGCGTTTCTCCTCATCAGCTACGCGCATGTGATTGTCGGCGAGGTGGTGCCGAAGAACATCGGATTAGCAAAAGCCGATCGCCTCGCCTTGCTTGTGGCCCCGGCGCTGCTCGTTTTCTATCGCGTCTCTCAGCCTTTCGTCGTCGTCATCGAGCGCACCGCCGCTCTCATCCAGCGTTCGCTTGGCATGGGTATCGGCCGCGCGCCCGGCGGCCACACTTCCGAGGAGTTGAAATATATCGTCCGCTCCAGCCGCCTGGAAGGCCACTTGCAATACTTCGAGGAACATGCCATCGAACGGCTTATCGAAATTTCCGCCTACTCGACGCGCGAGATCATGACCCCGCGCAACGATATCGTCTCGCTTCCGGTGGACGCTTCGCTCGAGCGCGTGCTGGCGGTGATGTCCGCGCACAAGTTTTCACGCCTTCCGGTATACGAAGACCGCCCCGAGCAGATCCTTGGCATTCTCCACTACAAAGACTTGATGCGTTTCTGCGGCGAACTCCCATTCGCGGCAGGCGCCCGCCGCGTTCCCGCTTTCCGTCTCCGCCGTTTACTCTACAAGCCGCTAATCGTTCCCGAGACTAAACCGGTCAGCCAGCTTGTCGATGCCTTTCGCACCGGCCATACCCATTTGGCCTTGGTGGTCGACGAATTTGGAACCATCGCTGGTTTGGTGACGATGGCTGATGTTCTGGAAGAGATTTTTGGAGAGACGGGCGACGAGCACGATACGGTGCGGCCCGCGCTCTCCTATGAAGAGAAGGTCCTGCAGCTTGAAGGCAGCACCAGCATCCGCGATCTCGAAACGCGTTATCGCCTCATCCTTCCCGGCGAAGCAGGTTTCGAAACTCTTGCGGGTTTTCTTCTGCTTCAATTCGGTTATATTCCCAAAGTGAAAGATTCCGTGGAATATGCGGGCCGTCGTTTTACCGTTACACAAATGGAACGGAACCGGATTGCCACCGTTTTGATCGAAAAGATCGAATCCAATGGCGAACCGGATCCGGCAAACGAGGGTTAATTAACAAACTGTAATTTGGAATTCAGTCGATACCCGAACCTAATCGTATACAATGAACCATTTGTGCTAGGTGTTACAGAGCCCAATTCGATTTCCTGCACGATGTCTACTCACGAAACAGTAAACATCCTGCTCATCGAAGACAATCTTGCGGATGTGCGCTTGTTCAGGCGAGCGCTCCAGCAAACCGAGATGCCGCACCGCCTCTCGGTTTTGCATGACGGCGAAGATGCTGTGGAGTACTTGTTCCGCCGCGGCGAGCACGCCGGCGCCACCGTTCCCGATCTTATCGTTCTGGATCTGAATCTACCCAGAAAAAACGGGCACGAGATTCTTAAGGAGATCCGTGCAGACCGCGCTCTGAAGCGCACCCCCGTAGTGGTGCTGACCTCGTCGGCGCACCAGTCCGATGTAAATGCCGCTTACGAGAACGGCGCCAACATGTATCTTTTGAAGCGGCACTCGCTGGGCGAAATCGAAGACCTGGTGCATTTCATCGCGACGACCTGGCTTGAAACCGCTACTCTGCCCGAAGTTGTGGAACACTAATCCGCGCCGGCCGCGCGCATCAACTCCGCGATGCTATTTACCATGCGCGTGTGGTGAGAGCCTGGCCAATAGATGCGCCCGCATCCGAGGCATTTTTGAAATTCCGCGAATTGCTCCCAAATGCGTTCGGGCACTTGTTGGCGCACCGATTTTTTTGCGACCGGCGCGATCGCGGCATTGCAGGCCAGGCAGCGGGTAAACGGGCGGACGAAGCTTTGCAAATGGAAGCGCTTCACGATTTCCGCGGCCTGGCGCCGGCTGTCGGTTTCGCGCAGCCAATAGCCATGGGTAACCGCCGAGCGTTTGAGTAACCCCCGGTCGCGTGTCAGCAGAATACGCTTCTCATCGCGCGAGATACGAGCCAGATCCGGGTCGCTCGCGCAGCTCCGATAAGCGGTATCGAAGCCGAGCAACCGCAGATATGCCGCCAGCCTGCCCAAATGCACATCCAGCACAAACTTAGGCTGGCGCAGCGGCTCGCGCCTGATGCGCAGTTCCGGAGTAACATCCAGCGCCTCGAAGACCGGATACACCGCGATGCGATCTCCGTCGCGTACCGGATAGAAAAAATCGACCGAATTGCCGTTGACTAAGATCAGTTCGACTTCCGCGTGGGGAACGCCGAAGCTTTCGATCATGTCCTTAACGGATGGAGAGACTGAGAATTGCTTTTCCAGCATTTGGAAGCGCTCTGCGAGCGGGAGATGGTCATTCAACTCGGCATAAAAGCGAAAATACGCTCGCATATGCTTGCACTACACCCGCGGCGACCTGCCCCAGCGGGGTTCAGGCGCTCGAAGCGTTCACGGTTTGGGGCGCGTGCAGTTCCTGCAGGCTCCAGACGCGGATGGGATCGCGGCGGCGGGAGGCGATGGCTTCGGCGGCTGCGCGTGCGCCACTCATGGTGGTGATGCAGGGTGTTCGGTACAGCACCGCGTTCCTGCGAATGGTTTGCTCGTCGGGGAACGAATGGCTGCCGGTGGTGGTGTAGATCACCAGTTTCAGTTTGCCGGCTTTCAATAGATCTACCGCGTTCGGGCGGCCTTCGTTTACCTTGAACACGGTTTTTGCTTCGAGCCCCGCGGCTTTCAAAGCGGCTACCGTGCCGCGTGTTCCGAACAGTTCGAAACCGTAGTCGCGAAATTTCCTGGCCACCGCGACGGCTGCGGGTTTGTCGCGATCGTTCACGCTGATGAAGAGCGCGCCGCCGTCGGGGATCGGCGTTCCCGCGGCCACTTGCGCCTTGCCGAACGCTTCGCCGAAGCTTTCGCCCACGCCCATCACTTCGCCGGTCGAGCGCATCTCCGGCCCCAGCGCGGGATCGACGCCGGCGAACTTGGCAAAGGGAAACACGGGGCTCTTGACGAAGTAATTCGGCACAGAGAGCCTGCCGTTCACAAGGCCTCCCGTCAGATGCGTGAACTCGGTGAGTTTTTTGCCGAGCATCAGCCCGACGGCCAGCTTGGGCAAAGGCACGCCGGCGGCCTTGCTGACAAAGGGCACCGTGCGCGAAGCGCGCGGATTCACTTCGAGCACATAGACGTCGCCGTTCTTGATCGCATACTGCACATTCACCAAACCGATTACGCTCAGCGCGCGCGCCAGACTTGTGGTGTAGCGCTCGATCGTCTCCAGGGTCTGTTGCGGAATCGAAATAGAGGGCAGCACGCAGGAGCTATCGCCCGAATGCACGCCCGCTTCTTCGATATGCTCCATGATGCCCGCGATGAGCACGTTCTCGCCATCGCACAGCGCGTCTACATCGACTTCGGTGGCGTCTTCGAGAAAACGGTCGATGAGCACGGGCCGCTTGACCGAAAATTCCACCGCTTCCCGCATGTAGCGGCGCACCGTGTCTTCGTTATAGGCAATCGTCATAGCGCGGCCGCCGAGCACATAGCTGGGCCGCACCAGTACGGGAAAGCCCAGCTTGCGCGCAATTTCACAGGCTTCTTCCACGCTGGTCGCGGTGCCGTGCGCGGGCGAGGGAATGCCCAAATCCTGCAGCAGCTTGCCGAACAGCTTGCGGTCTTCGGCCAGATCGATATTGGCCGGATCGGTGCCGATAATCGGCAGACCTTGCGCCTTCAGCGGCATAGCAAGGTTCAACGGTGTCTGGCCGCCGAACTGGACAATTAGGCCATCCGGTTTTTCGACGTCATAGATATTGAGCACTTCCTCTTGCGTCAGCGGCTCGAAATAGAGCCGATCGCTAGTGTCGTAATCGGTCGAGACGGTCTCCGGGTTGCAGTTGACCATGATCGATTCGTAGCCGAACTCCTGCAAGGCGAAAGAGGCGTGGCAGCAGCAGTAATCGAACTCAATGCCTTGGCCGATGCGGTTCGGGCCGCTGCCGAGGATCATGACTTTCTTGCGATCAGTCGGCGCGGCTTCATCTTCGGATTCGTAGCTTGAATATAAGTAGGGAGTAAAGCTCTCGAACTCGGCGGCGCACGTGTCGACGCGATTGAAGACGGCTTGTATGCCAAGGTTTTTTCGCGCTTCGCGCACTTCGAGCCCATCGATTCCCAGCCGGTCGCCGATTTGCCGGTCGCCCAGGCCCGCTCGCTTCAGCGCGCGGAACTCGCGCGCATCGATCGATTCGAGCTTGCGGCCTTGGAGCGATTTTTCGAGCGCAACGAGATCCCAGACCTGGCGCAAAAACCAGGGATCGATCATGGTCATCTCGTGCACGCGCTCGGGCGTATAGCCTTGCTGAAAAGCAAACCAAATGTAATCGAGGCGCTCGGGGTTGGGCGTGATCAGCCGCTTGGCGATCAGGTCGGGATCGAGGTGCTTGGCGCCGGAAGCTTTTCCGGTTTCGAGGCTGCGCAGCCCTTTGCCGAGCGCTTGCTGGAACGTGCGCCCGATGGCCATCACTTCGCCGACTGATTTCATCTGGGTGCCGAGCACCGGCTCGGCGCCGGGGAATTTCTCGAATTGCCAGCGCGGAATTTTCACCACCACGTAATCGAGAACAGGCTCGAAACAAGCGGGTGTCGCACGTGTGATGTCGTTTTTGATTTCGTCGAGGCGGTAGCCGACGGCGAGTTTGGCGGCGATCTTCGCAATGGGGAAGCCGGTTGCCTTGGAGGCCAGCGCCGAGCTGCGCGAGACGCGCGGATTCATTTCGACGATGACCATGCGCCCGTTTTCCGGGTTGATGGCGAATTGCACGTTCGAACCGCCGGTATCGACGCCGATTTCGTTCAGGCAGCGCAGCGCCGCGTCGCGCATCACCTGATATTCGCGGTCGGTCAGCGTTTGGGCGGGCGCGACGGTGATCGAATCGCCGGTATGCACGCCCATGGGATCGAAGTTCTCGATGGAGCAGATAATGACCACGTTGTCCGCGGTGTCGCGCATGACCTCCAGCTCGTATTCCTTCCAGCCGATGACCGACTCTTCGACCAGGATCTCGTCGGTGGGTGAAGCGTCGAT
>DASVGP010000197.1:0-7038 GCA_036379475.1 Bryobacteraceae bacterium
GCTCCGCCACTTAAAGTTGGCAGACGGAAATCCTTCGAGGAAAGTTCCCTTGAGTGCTGTATTTCAACTCTAGCATCGAATAACCAGCCTGCCGAACAGAACTCCGACCGTGAGGGAGGGGACTGGCCGGCCCCAGTCTGAGCTTTCAGCGGCCAGCGGTCAGCTCTTGAACTGATAGCTGATAGGTGATAGCTGACCGCTATCACCTACACATAAATTCTCTTCACCCTGGCGTGAATGCCGCACAAAACGCTATAGGAAATGGTTCCGGCGAGCCGGGCGATTTTCTGTGCGTCCATGCGCACGCTGCCTTCTGCCCCCAGCAGCGTCACGGCGCTGCCCGGCCTCGCTTCCGGCGCATGGGTCACATCGATGGAGGTGAGATCCATGGAAACCGCGCCGACAATGGGCGCCAGTTTCCCGTTCACGATGACACTGCCGCGGTTCGAGAGCCGGTGCGGAATGCCATCGGCGTAGCCGGCCGCGAGCACCGCAATACGCATCGGCTGCGGCGCGCGAAACATGCCTCCATAGCCGATCAGCGTTCCGGCGGGAACTTCTTTTACCGAAAGCACCGTCGCCCTCCAGGTCAACGCTGCTTTCACATCTAGAATCCTGGCGGGAGCATTGCCGCGGGCAGGCGAAATATAGCCGTAAATGGCATGGCCGGGCCGGATCATCTGCCCCCACGCCTGCCGCCTCCCATAGGCAACCGGAATCGTGCTGGACAGATGCCGCAGCGGCGGGCGGATGCCGATTTGGGCTAATCCATGGGCGATCTTCTCAAACTCTGCAATCTGCTCTTCGGTCTGCGAACTCTGATAATTTGCCGAGGAGGCGAAGTGCGTCATCAGGCCTTCAAGTTCGGTGTTAGTTGCGGCGAAAACGGCTTCGGCAATTGCCGGCGCGCCGCAGCGCACGCCCAGACGGCCCATCCCCGAATCGATTTTCAGATGATAGCGGATGCGTTCGCCGCGAACCGCGGCCAGCCGATCCAGCGCCGCAATATCTTCGAGCGAATGAAGCACGGGCGTCAACCCATACGCGAGCATCGCCTCGCGAGTGAAGGGCAGAAAATCGGCCATCACCAGAATGCGTGCATCGATGCCCGCTTCGCGCAGCACGATTCCTTCTTCGGTATTGCTGACCGCCAGCCAGCGCGCGCCCTGCTGCTCCAGAACACGCGAGACTTCGATGGCGCCATGCCGGTAGGCGTCGGCCTTCACCACCGGCATCACTTCGACGTCCGGCCCGACTATACGGCGTATGGCCTGGAAATTGGCGGCGATCTGCGCCCGCGACACCTCTACCCAGCACCTGTAGGGCAGGCTTTCAGCCTGCGATGGCCTTTCAGGCCGTTCTGCCGGAGTTGCGATTGTTCCTGTCATGCTTGCTTTACCAATCGGCGAAATAGCGCCTCGTAGGCATCCGTCACCGCATTCCAACTGTAAACTTTTTCGACCCGCTCCATGGCCTTAGATCCCCAGGAATTGCGCTCCGATTCCGGCAGGTCCACGGCCCACTGAAGCTTTTCCGCCAGGCCATCGACATGATTCTCGAAGGAAACCGCGGCATCGCCGGCCACCTCAGCGTTTTCGGGCGTGTTCAGATAGAGCACCAGTGCGCCGCGGCCCATGGCTTCGATCAGCGCCGGATGCGTCCCTCCTACTTCGGTCGCCTGCACATAGGCCGCGCAATGCGACTGCAATTGACGGTAGGCCTCACCGTAGAGCGCGCCGGGAATCACGATGCGCGGATCGCGCGTATTGCGTACCTCGCCAACATAGTCCTGCGCGTAAGGCGCATCGCCAACCAAAGCCAGTTTCCAGGAGGTTTGGACGCGCTCGAACGCCTGGCGCACCAGCAGCGCGTTATTTTCGGGCTCCATCCGGCTGACGTAAAGAACATATTGCCCGGGAGTCAGGCCCAACGCAAGTACATGTTCGGCGGAAACGAGCTTTCCCACCGCGGCGCCGTATGGAATAAAGGTGGAGCGCTTCCCATAGCGCCGAAGATAGTAGTCCCGAATGGCTGCCGCATCGGTGACGATCTCCGAGCAGCACCAGGTCGCAAGCCACTCCGAAAGCCGGTACCAGGCTTTGCCGAGTTGGTTCCATTTCTTCCGCTGCCGCTCCAGGCCGTCCACGTTCAGCGCCGCCGGCATGCCCGCCAGACGCGGCAAAAGAGTGAACGCAGCGTTAGCCGCGTTGCAATAGAGTAGGGCATCGAAGCGGCGAAACAGGACATCCATGGTGGAAAGCCCGGTATGAGCAATCGTGTCGAAATATTTGTGCCGGATGGTCGGCAGATATCGCAAAGAAACGCCGCGATATTTCTTTTCGCTGGATTCCGCGCGGCAGTAAACGGTCACCGTGTGCCCGCGCTCGGCGAGTCTAACGGAGATTTCTTCGGCAAACGTCTCAAACCCGCCGTAACGGGCCGGAATGCCGCGAGTGCCCAGCAGAGCGATTTTCATGAGGCTGCCAGCCTGAGAAACTACTTACCAGATCACTCGCAGACTCTTGTACCGGCGAAAGTTCTCGTCCCCGCTGAGGATCGGCCGATCCTCGGCGAGCGCACTAGCAATGAGCATTCGGTCGAACGGTTCTCTATGATGAAGCGGTAAGCTATGCAACCTCTCGGCGTGCTCGCGCGTAAAGGGGAGAACTGTGATTTCAAGCCGCTCGACCAGCTTGTCAATGGCCGCTGGCGATACATCGAGTTTGCCGATCTGGTTCTTGACGGCAATTTCGACAAGCGAGATCGCGCTGAGTTGCAGTTGCGAGTTTTCATCCTCGATGATGCGAAGCGCTTTCCGGCCAATTTTCTTGACCTCTTTTCCATGCGCAAGCATGAGGAACGGCTGCGTGTCGAGGAGATAGCTCCTCACCTCAGAACTCGCCGCGCAACCAAGCTTCGGTGTCGTTTTGCGGAGCAGCCCAGTTCGGATCTAGAATCTTAATCTCGTTTTCCAGTCCGCCTAATATCCGCTTGCGCTTGGGAACATTCCGCTTGGGGACGATTTCCACGACCGGAATCCCGCGTTTGCTGATGGTTACCTGATCGCCCGCCTCGGCCTGCCTGATAAGCTCCGGCAGGCGGTTTTTCGCTTCGGTGACCGTGTACGTCATGCCCTTATTCTAGCTATTTATCTGGCTAGTTTGCAACCAGCGATTGGCCCAATTTACACCAGTGGCTTGGCTTCGACCACGCCCTTGTAGCCGTTCTTCATGCGGTCTTGAATCGTTGCCCAGATCTGCGGCGGGCAGCCTTTCCAGTCGCTAACCGCTTTATTGCCCAAATACGGCAGGTCTTTCACGCCCATCTTGCTGGAGAAAAATCCTCCCACGGTCAAGGCGCGAAAAGTGTTGAAGAACTTCACCCATCGCTGATCTTCGGGTGCAGCTTTCGCCGGATAGGCGATGCGGTCTAGAATCTGCTTCTGCTGCGCCTCTTGCGCGTCGGCAAAGTCTTTTTGAAACTGCCGGTTCGATTCGCGGTTGAGCCACATCAGCCCGCCGAAAATCTCCGCTTCCAGGCGCTCGTTGCCATCCTGCTCTTTACGAAAAGCGATCCAGTCGTCCAGGAATTCCGGCACCCCGGCCTGAGTCGCGCTGCCGCTTCGCTCGTCCGCCGGAATAATCAAGGCGCACAGCACGCCCACGGTCTTCCATTGCCGGTCGTCGAAGGTCTGGCGCTGGTAGGGCTTTGCCGAACCTTCCTGACCATCCTGGCCTTGCGTCTCCTGCGCCTGCGGCGCCGCAGAAAGCGCCGCGGCAGCCAGCGGTGCCGTACCCAGAATCTGGAAAAGGTTGCGGCGGGTAACTTCTGTGCTCATAGCGCTTTTCCTCTTATACCTTCACGTTCAACTTCTTCACCTGGTCTACGACGTAATCCGAAGTCCGCCACCCCAGCGCGGTGATGGTGAGCGTGGGATTTTTATCCGCATTACTGACAAACGGCCCGCCATCGGTGATAAACAGATTCTTGCAATCCCACGCCTGGCCATGTTTATTCAGAACCGAGGTTTTAGGATCGTTGCCCATACGCGTGCAGCCGACCTCGTGAATGATTTCTCCGCCCTTGGAGATTCCCCAGTTCCGGTCGGCGCCGGAGCTATAAGTTACAGTGCCGCCTGCCGTTTCAATGATTTCTTTAAAGGTTTCCTGCATGTGCTTGGCCTGCAGGATCTCGTCCTGGCTCCATTGGAAGTGGAAGCGGAGCACCGGGATGCCCCACTCATCCACCACATTGGGATCGATCTCGCAATAGCTCTGCTCGTTCGGAATCATTTCTCCGCGGCCGGAGAAGCCCACGCCGCATCCGTAGAGCCGGCGCAGATTGTTCTTCATTTCCACACCGTAGCCGCCGCCGAGATGCGTCGCGGCGCCGGAAAGTTCGCCCGCTCCGGGCATACCGCGGCCCCCCCCGATCTCAATGTGGTAGCCGCGCGCAAAAGGCAGTTTGCCCGCGTGCTGCTGCTTGTACAGCCACCAGGGCATATACATGTGCATGCCGCCCACGCCGTCTTCGTCGCGCGGCGGCAGGTCTTGCAGAATCGGTAGAAAACCCGAGACATCCGACCCGACCGTGTCCATTAAATAACGTCCGACGATGCCCGAAGAATTGGCCAGCCCGTTCGGGAACTTTCCGCTCTTGGAATTCAGCAAAATGCGTGCCGTCTCGCAGCAACTCGCCGCAAGCACCACGATCTTGCCCCGCACCCCATGTTCTTTGCGCGTCTTCTTGTCTATATAGATAACGCCGTTTGCCAGACCGTCAGGCCCCAACGTGACCTCGCGTGCCATGGCATTGGTACGGATCTCCAGGTTGCCCGTCTTCATGGCGGGAATCAGGTGAACGCCGGGCGAGCTGAAGTTGGAGTTGGTACCGCAGGAGCGGCCGCATTGGGCGCAGTAGTGACAGGCGGGGCGCCCGTGGATGGAGCGCGTCAGAATCGCCAGCCGCGACGGGATGCAGGGAATCTTCAGCTTCTCGGAAGACCAGTGGATCACCTTTTCGTAGCAGCGCGGCGCGGGCGGCGGCAGAAATTTCCCATCCGGCGTGTTTTCCAGATGTTCCGCCGATCCGAATACGCCGATAAGCTCTTCGGCCTTGTCGTACCACGGCGCCAGCTCTTCGTAGGTGATCGGCCAGTCGAAGCCTTTTCCGTCACGGCTGTAGGGCTTGAAATCGTAAGGCCCCATGCGCAGCGAAATGCGCCCGTAGTGGTTCGTCCGCCCTCCGAGCATGCGGGCGCGCCACCACATCCAGTCCGATCCCGGGGCGTTGATATAGGGTTCGCCGGGCACCCTCCATCCGCCCACCAGCGTAGCGTCGAAATAGCCGAATGGTTTTTCCTTCGTGCTGGCGCCCCGGTGCGGCGCCTGGTAATTCCATTCGAACATCTTGGAATCTTTGGTGCAGTCGAACCAGGCTCCGGCCTCCAGCACGCAAACCTTGGCCCCGGCGTTCGCCAGCACCTGAGCCGCAACACCGCCGCCGGCTCCGGAGCCGACCACCACGACGTCGTATGTCTTCGGACTCGCCTTCACTTGAAACATGCTTTACCTATTGTGTAGCAAACATCGATTTGCAGTGTGCAAGACCCCTCGTTCACACTCGGCGTTCTCTTGGTCGCATCTCTGGAACCTTCGAAATCTCGAAACCGAGCCGGAAGCGTAAGCGACCCCTAGTTGGACTAACCGCAGCTTATCCCCTGACGGCCGTGGACATGCCGAAACCGAGTCCCGAGCGTAAGCGAGATCTGCCTCAACCTGGTCGCTTACGCTTCGGACTCGGTTTCAGCATTTTCAAATTACAGCAGAACCCAGACCGTGAGGGAGGAGCGATGGGGTCCAGCATCCGCATCGCCCCCTTCCTCAGATACCGTCAGAACAACACTTTCAGCGACAACTGAATGATCCGCGGGAAATTCTGCTGGAACAGATTCACGGTGCCGAAGCCGGTCCAGGTTCCGTTGGCCTGCTGCTTCGGCGGCCCGTCTCCCGGATTGTTGTCCGGTCCGGGGAACAGCACCGTGTTGGTCGCATTGAACGCCTCGCCGCGGAACTGCACGCGTACTCCCTCGGTGATTGCGAAATCCTTGTGCAGACCGACATTGAGATTCACGATGCTCGGCTGGCGCACCTGGGAGATCTGGTTCGGCAGATTCATCAACCCATATTGCGGAATCGAGGTGTAGCAGCCGAGCGGATTGCCGCTGCTGTAGTCGTTATACAGATAGTGACTTAGTGTCGGACCTCCATCGGGTGCATAGGAGTGGTTGCAAGCATACCAGTGTCCCGTATTTAGGCCGACCGGGAATCCGGTCTCGGCCTGGATGGTCCAATCCGCGGCCCAGCCGTTGACGAGCGCGCCCAATACGCCGTGCGCGTTCGACAGCACGCTACTGCCTTTCCCGAGCGGCAATTGCCATTGGGTGGTGTCGCTGAAAACATGCGTGCGGTCATGGCTGCCGATCTCATATTTCAAAGACGGATCCTGATACGGCCAGCCGTTCTGATAGCCGGTAGCCTGCATGGTTTTCGAATACGTGTAAGCAATCTGGAAGCTCAGGCCATGCGAGAGACGCTTGTCGAGTTTTACTTCCAGTCCGTTATAGAACTGCTTCCCAAGCGGATCGTTGTACTGCCCGATCAGACCGCAATACTGTGAGAGCGGCAACATCAAGTTAATCGCTTTAATGGTTTTATTCGACCCGCACGTGGAGCTTTGCGGGATGCCGGGCACATTGTAATACGGATTCGGCACTTGCTGGTTGAAGAGATTAGGATCGGCGATTCCCTTTTGCAGCGTGTTGTAATCCATTGTGCCGTTATCCCAAACGAAGACCCGCAGCCGGTCGGTATAATTGCCCACAAAGCGCGCGCTCAAAACCATATGGGACGGCAGCGCGCGCTGGAATCCTAGTGAGAACTCCTGAGATCGGGGAATCCGGCGGCCCGGGAAGTCTATAGACGTTCCATTACCGAGTGCCGTGAGCATCCCGAGTGAGTTTCCGGGAGGAACTTCCAC
>DASVGP010000198.1:0-4043 GCA_036379475.1 Bryobacteraceae bacterium
AGGTGCAGACCGAGATGCTCCACGATCAGATGGGTGTATTCGTGGATGGCGGTGCGATAGTGCTCGGAACTGATATCCTGCATCACGATGTAGTCGCATTTGCGGCCACGCTGGTAATAGGCAAAGGCGCCTTCGTTGAAGCGATAGGGCTTGTATTGCTTTTCGTTGCGAAACGCGATGATGCGTACGGGTGTGGCGGGAGCGGTTTTGGAGGGATTCACTTCCATGAAGAAATAGCGGACCTGCTCGAATATCTTCAGCGCCTTCGTTCCCTGTTTCGGGCTGTTGGTCGTGTACATCTCGAAATGGGGCGTCTTGAGCACGATCCAATGCTCAGCCGCGCCGAGGTTGCCGGCGGCGATCAGGGGCAGCAGCAGCAGGGCGAGCTTCTTCGCGGGGATCACGGGACTCCATCGTAAACCAATAAGTCATGGAGTGGAAATTACCCCGTCCTGGCGAGGTGGTATTTTCCGTGGAGCGACCCTCCAGGGCGGCCCTGCCGCCATTCGTGGCGGCATTCTTTGGGCGGAATAGTACCCTTTTCATGTATGGTCAGTCCACGCAAATCGGAACCGGCGAAAGCAGCAAAAATGATTGCAAGCCTACGATCGCGCCTGTCTCCGCGCGCGCACTCGGCCTTGGTCGCGTTGGGAGTTGATTTGGTGCCCCTGGGGGACAGGCGCTCTCATCAATCTTTGATTCGCCGCAGCATGAAGCAAATGGGAATGCTGCTGAACGGCTGCGAGGCGTATCAGCTGATCGAGATCGTGAGGGCCACTGCTAAAATCCCAGGCGAGATTGCAGAGGTCGGCGTCTTCCGCGGCGGTTCGGCGAGGCTTATCTGTGAGCACAAAGGTGGCCGCGAGCTCTATCTTTTCGATACGTGGAGCGGTTTGCCGCAGCTCACAGAGGACGACGGCGGATCTGGATTTTTTGGGCAGCAGTTCGCTGCCTCCCTGGAAAACGTGAAAAACGCCCTGCGGGCTTATAGCGGAGTGCATTTCCTCCCGGGTCCGTTTCCGCAAACCGCGGAGCCGGTTCGCAACCGATGCTTCTCCTTCGTTCATCTTGATGTGGACCTGTACGAAGCGACCCGCGATGCTTTGGAGTTCTTCTATCCCAGGCTCGCGCGCGGTGCGGCGCTGATGTCGCATGATTTCCACGCGCCCGGAGTACGGAAAGCCATCGAGGAATTCTTCGCCGATAAGCCGGAGATCGTCATACAGCAGCCAGCGGGCAGCCATATCGTGGCCATCAAACTGTAGCCTTTAGGCCGCTCAGGATGACCGCGCCGCCTACTCTTCCACCGGCCGCAGAACCCGATTCACTGCGCGGACCAAAGTGTCCCAACGGCCCGTGTGTTCGACAAGCTGTTTACGGCCTGCCGCGGTCAGCCGGTAATAGCGAGCCTTGCGGTTGTTTTCCGAACTACCCCAGAACGAAGCGATCCAGCCGCGATTCTCCAGCCGGTGCAGTGCCGGGTACAGCGAGCCATGCTCGACCTGTAGAACCTCTTCCGAGCGCTGCTCGATGATGTGGGCGATGGTATGGCCGTGCGCCGCGCCAAGCACGAGTGTCTGCAAAATCAGCAGGTCGAGCGTGCCTTGGAGCATGTCGGCCTCGAGCGGGTGTCCTTTGGGGCTTGGCATGCTGGCTCCAGTATCCCATAGACGATCGACCGAAAGAACCGCTCTTACGCAAATTCATGACCTCATGCGTCGCTCACTCGGCGTGCCAAACCTGCTTGTGAAGATTTAAAATCCCAAACTGAGCCGGAAGCGTAAGCGACCCATTACCTGGCAGCCGCCCTTAAATAAGTGGCATTCGACTTTCTGCCTGCGGTGGAGTGGCTCCTTCCTCTTTCTAGGGAGGGCGGGATTCATCCCACGCCGGGCTCTAGCCCGACAGCTATCTTGTAAGGCATTGATCCATGTCTGCGGCGCGGCGCCGTGATAAATTACGCTTCGTGCGCTTTTACACCGACAAAGAATGTGAAGAATGGCTCTCCGGCCGAAACCGGCAAAAGCCCGATTCGGTTCCGCAGGTACATCGCTTACATTTCGCTTATCCGCGTCACCACGCCAAGCTCTTCTGGGTCGCTCATTGGATTGCTTCCACGCTAACGCATCGCTCTTCGGCATTGCTTTGGATCACAGAATGGGGTATTTGGGAAAGCACAGAAAACTCGCACCTGTATTACAAGCTCCGGCAATCCTTTGGGGATCAACGATTGCTCTGGGAGGCGCCTGGACATCTTTTCCTCGGCTTTGAACAGGAGGACCTCACGTCGTTCTTACATGTAGCAATGCTAAATGGCTGGGGTGGATATCTCCTGACGCAATTGGATTATGTCAACCTATTTTTCAGCCATGACGAGTACATCGATTTCTTTGCCGAAGATGAGAGCAACCTGGGCCCTGTGCGCGAGGAACTCATTGCGAAAGAGCGCTGATGGCCCCCATAACAGTCGCTGCGATTCCGCAGCCTAAGACGATGCACGCCGGAACCCTCTAGTGGCCTATCTCGTCGCAAGACTCAGCTCTAGTAATAAAGATGTCACTGCTGCGACGGACGCTAGTTCACATTTGGTACTGCCCGCACATACTGTAGATCGCAGCTCTCGCCGCGTTTTATTCGAGCGAAACTTTGGTTGAGCGTGAATCCTTTCGGCAATTCCGCTTTCAAGCGATAATCGCCGGGAGGAAGATAGGCGAACGCGAATGACCCGTCGGCGCGGGTTTGCGATGTGAATACCCGACCGTGCGAAATCGCTTTTATCGTGATGCCGGCCAGGGCCCGATCGTTGCCCTCGCTAAGATATCCGAACAGTGATGCTGGTCGCCGGCCTTCGTTCAAAGCCCGAAGCTGCCGTAGAAGAGCGCCGGCCGTTTTCGTGGGCCGCGTGGAGGTACCCTCAAAGGTCACCAGCCGGCCATTTTGGAAATAGGCGAAGACTACGTACGATTCGTCCCATTTAAATGCAAAATCGCAGGATGTGCCGGCTTCATAAACAGAAACTTGCTCCCCAATTTTGCCGCGGACGTGCTCGGTAACCCTGAAGGTAATCGGAGATCCGTGCAGCAGCACTTCCGACTCGGGATCTTGAGGCGAGATTACGGTTCCGACAAAGACCACAGGAGACTTGTCATTCAAAAAATTGCAAGAGATTTGTACCGAGCTGCACGAGTAAGCAATGCCTGCACAGCCAATAAGCAGAATTCCACCAGCGATTCGCATTGCCCTAGCACAATATCACAGCATGGTGGTCGGCGATGAACACGGAACATGCGGACGGAGACAGCAAAATCCGAAGACCATCTTTCGAATATTCTGCATCCGTTCCACATTTCCCCCGCCCGCCCGGCGCCTCTCGCTTATCCAGTCAGCCGAAGAACCGGCCTTCGCCCAAACAATCAATCGCCCAGCTGACGAACCTCGCTTTCCATCATCCCGTTGTGCAATGCGCCGCCGGCAAGATGTTGGACGAAATCATGCGCCCGATCGTGATCCTGCTGTCCCATGTGCATTCCCAGCCGCTGCGGATCTTCCTGCGCATCGGCCAGCCGGCCGTTCGATTTCTGGCGTGTTCGCCCCTCGCGATGCCCCTGTGCGCGGTTTCGATGATCAGCCGTTAGGATGCTGAATTGATTCAAGGGCTGAAAATCGAATCCCGAGGACTAGGCCTCAGAGCCACTTCTCCGACATGGCGACTTCCCGTCAACTTGGATTCGTAAACCCTTGGCCGATACGTTGGATCTATCGGCCGTGCCTCCACTTTCCGTATAGCCGTAATAGACCCCGTGCCCTGGATTTTTGTTGGTCACCAGCATACATTGATTCGCACTCACAGCAAGGACGTCTTACAGAGTTCAAACTGAGTATTTCGCGCTCCCGGAAAGGAACCATGAGATTTGTACTACTGATCCTTTCGCAGCGACCCCTGAAGTTCGAGAATCTGAAGTTGGAGTTGCTTGATTTCCTTGAGCGTGGCGATCTGGATGGCATAGATTTCGTGGCGCAGGAAGTAAACCATGCCCATGAAA
>DASVGP010000199.1:0-2908 GCA_036379475.1 Bryobacteraceae bacterium
GACGCTGCGCAAGATGCCGATTGTCAACGCGCAGATGGAAGGCAACGCCATCCGCTACCCGAAGAACATCAACATGGGCATCGCGGTCTCACTCGACTGGGGTCTGATTGTGCCGGTCATCAAGCAGGCTGAGGACAAGAGCTTCTTGGGCATTGCCCGCGCCATTGCCGACCTTGCGGCCCGCGCGCGTGGAAAGAAGCTGAAGCCCGATGAGGTCGAGTCGGGCACCTTCACCATCACCAATCCGGGCATCTTCGGCGAAGAGTTCGGCACGCCGGTCATCAACCAGCCACAGTCGGCGATTCTGGGTGTGGGCGGCCTCACCAAAGAACCAGCGGTCGTCACCGGACCGGATGGCACGGACTCCATCGCCATTCGCTACTTCCTGCACCTGACCTTGGGCTTCGACCATCGCATCATTGATGGAGCCGACGCGGGCAAGTTCCTCGCCGAGATGAAGAAGTTCCTTGAAAACTGGTCCGAGGACATCGGCTAAGTTTCAGTCAACCGTTGACCGGATCAAAAACAACAGGGTGAGCTTCGCGGCTCACCCTGTTGTTTTTGCCTGAACTAGCGGGGATCCGACAGGAAGACCGGGGGAGAGGGATTCAAATCAATGTGTATTATATTGATAAAAAATAATTATTTTGGCATTAATCCTATAAATACCCCCAATGATACCCCCGCGAGGCCTCGTATCACAAGGAGCGTTTGATATCACGACTGAACTAGCCTTCGCCACTGATCGTTTCATTAGTACCGTACTTTACTAATTTTCTAGCTGGCTGGATAATCTTTTCTATGCGGGTCAGCCCGACATTCTCAATGGCGAAACTGATTGAAAGTGTCCCCACAGGCGGGAAATGGGGGACTGTCGCTGCGCGGCTTTTGGAAATTAAATGTGGCTGTGATCGCGGCCCGTTCGAGTTCAGCTTCTCGTCATTTATCAACGAATTATCGAAAGACAGGGCAAAAACCAAATCAACTTTTTGGCGTTTGGTGCGGGCTGGGGAAGCCTATAGAGATACCCGTGACCTCTTCGGCTCGAATGGCACCGAACTACCTGAGCTAATCGACCCAGCAATTCTGGCGACGCCGGAATCCATCGAGATCGTCGAGAAGATCAGGCGGGCGGCACCCACCGATACAGCTAATGAAATCGCCTACAGGACCATGAAAGGACTTATCTCTCGGAGTGAGCTTCGCGATCTTTGGGAAGCCTACCGCCCGATACTGAAAGGCGAGAATGCCCGTGGAAAACGATCTAAAACCCCTCGGTTCAACAGGCACGATCCAGAAATGCGAGAAGCTCAAGACAGGGCTAACCGGATTGCGCCAGTGATTCTGAGCAAACCCGATTGGCTCGGCCTAAAGCAATTCCCATACTCATACCGCGTTACGAACATCCCCGTAAACGGCCAGAGCGAATCCATCCTCAATGCGGTTGCGGCCCTTGCAGAAACCGCTAAAAGTTCAATTATCCTGCACGGGTTTTACGCCGGGAATTTCCCCTATCCGGTGCCGTTGCAAAGCAAATCGGACACCACGCTGATGGATGTAGCTCATCTTTCAGATTTAGGCGTTAATTTTGTTTGGTTGGCCTGTACGGAAATTCCTAAGCGTAGCGTAACCGAGACTCTTTCTAATGACGTGGGAATATTGACTTGCGACGGACGCATTCAGATCGAACGCGCTGCCAAGCCTCTCAAGCCCGCGATTGGCGCAAGGGAAAAGCTATTGTCAGACCTGCTGCGCGAGTCCCTGTGCATCAAACCACTCCATCCTGAAACGAAAAAGACGAACATCTTATAGTTGCTTTGTTCACCACAGGCGACTCTCAAAAATTAGCAAGATTTGAGGTAGCCGTGCTTGACACACGCAATAGGCTGGCCTAGAGTGGTCTAGCTGGCGCGTCAATATTGGTTCCGGAGAAGTTCCCAAATGAATGATCGGCTCATCCGGCTAAATGAAGTTCGCTATCTCACGGGCCTATGCCGGAGCGCGATATATGCAGCTATCCGCATGGGGACATTCCCCCGCCAAGTGCGGCTAGGGGAGCGGGCGGTCGCCTGGTCAGAACACGAGATTCAAGATTGGGTGTCGTCGCGGCTGTGCGGCACCCATGATCACAGCCGGCCGAAGACCTGAAACCCGACAAACCACCCCCGGATCGGGAAACGCCAAGATACCGACCGGGTGCCAGCGGGTATCCGCAGGAATACCAAAATACGCACGAAGAGGACACCAGAAATGAAACGAATTTTGCAGCTTGTTACAACAGCAGCGCACGCAATCCGTGCCAAATTTCAGTTGAACAACTCCATCCAGCAGGTACAAAGCGACCTGATCGACCGATTCGAGCGTGGCGAGCAACTCAGCCTCCAGAATTGGCGTACCTTGGTGTTCTTCGCGGAGCAGGGCGCAACAGCCTCACACTTCGATCAGACCTACCTGTTGCGCGCCTTCGTGGCGCTTTTTGAGTTCCGGGCTACGCCAGAAAGCAATGCGAACTGTCGGTATTACATCAGCAATCTCCCGCACCAAATACGTGGCCGATTGAAATCCTCGTACACCCCGAGCGAGGTCCGCCACTTCACTGAGATGACCTTGGAAGTTATTCGTGGAGGTAACGTAGATGGGCTTTGGCCATTACTGCCGGGGCGGAGCTTGAGCGCACTTTTGGAGTTCGATCGGCTCACGGATATCAGGTCCGTCAATGCCGCACTCATGCCTTACTGGCCGGAACTGACCGCGGCGGCGTGCTTGGCCTTCCGCGACGAGGCCCCAACCGAAGCGGAGCCTACGCGATGAGGCCAACACGCCTTTCGCGCACGGTCACCACGAAGGTCACTGCTGAGGAGTACGAGCAAGTCACACGGCGAGCGGCTGGGCAAAACCGCAACCTCAG
>DASVGP010000200.1:0-24050 GCA_036379475.1 Bryobacteraceae bacterium
ACGTTTGGCCCGAGCCATCCGCGATCCAGTTTCCAACGAGCGGCGAGTTGTCAGGTTCTTGCGGAGGCCTCCTGAAATGAAGTGTTAACGAACGGCTTTGTTCCTTCAATACAACCGTTGCAGCCTTCCCATCTTTGGCAAAACTCGCATAAAGCCATCGGCCGTCTGGAACAAATTTGCTCTTAACCTGGGCAAGACACGCCAGCTTGAGATTCAGGCTATTCGATGCATCCTGGCTATTGAAGGGACAGTTTACGCCTGCTTGCGCTCCCATCGATAGAAGCCCAGAAACGACTTCATGGAGCGATCCTCCCATTCGCGTCCATCGAACAATTTCCAATTGTAACGAAAAATGCTCCGGCAAACCTTTATGTAGAATGGTGGCCTCCCAGAGTCCCGCCCTTGGATCAGACGGCAAGCCGGAGAATGCTTTGAATGCGCATACAGGTAAGCAGAAACAGCCGATCAAGAGAAATGATGAAGCAAGGAGGCTATGGTGGCGCATATCTTTAAAGTTTGTTAGCACAGCTTTAGTGCGCTTTAGCATTCCGCCTGCATCAGTTGTTCAGCATGCCGCAACGCTTCCGGCGTGATGCGCTCGCCGGAGAGCATCCGCCCGATTTCGTGCGCCCGCGCTTCCCGGCTCAGCTCTTCGATCTCCGCCGTGACACGGCCCTTTCCTTCGCGTTTGGAAACCGCATATTGATGATCGGCGAACCCGGCGATTTGTGCCAGATGCGTCACACAGATCACCTGATTCGTTCTGGAGAGCGCCTTCAGGCGCTTTCCCACCGCAGCGGCGGCAGCGCCGCCCACGCCCGCGTCTACTTCGTCGAAGACCAACGCCGGTGTGCCGCTCCGCCGGTCCGTGTCACCGACGATGGTTTTCAAAGCCAAAGCGATGCGCGACAGTTCCCCGCCCGAGGCGACCTTCTCCAACGGCTTCGGCTCCTCGCCGCGATTGGGCGCAACTAAGAACACGATTTCGTCGTACCCGGAAGCGGTCCATGCGCCTTGCCGGATCGCGATTTGAAATTGTGTCCCGCTCATCGCGAGTCCCTTTAACTCGCCTTCGACCTGTTTCGATAAACGCCGCGCCGCCTGAGCGCGGCGATCGCTGAACCGCCGCGCGAGGTCTTCGTATCGGGCAGCCAATTCCTCTTTCTTCTTCTCCAGCGCGGCGCGATATTCGTTCGCGTTTTCCACTTCGCCGGTCCGCCGGGTTACGTCTTCTAAGAACACGAGAACTTCTTCAATAGTGCGGCCATACTTTCGTTTCAGCCTATCCAGCGCGGCCAGGCGCGATTCGACCTCTTCGAGCCGTGCCGGATCGCCCTCCAGCCGGCCCAAATAGTCCCGCAGCGCAAAAGCGCCATCTTCGAGCAAGACCGCGGCCTGTTTCAGCGAAGAGGCCGTCTCGCTTAGGCTCGCATCGATGCGAATCAGCTCCTCGACGCGCTTCAAGGCAGCGCCCAACTGCGCCGTCGCGCTCTGCGATGAATCGTACAGCGCCTCATACGCGCCCACCGCGTTCTCTTGCAGCCGGGCCACATTTTGCAAGACCCGCCGCTCGGCGTCAAGCTCGGCATCTTCTCCCGAGCGCGGCTGCACGGCTTCAATTTCCTTCTGCTGAAAACTCCACAAATCGAGCAGCCGCAGCTTCTCCTGCTCGTTCCCGCTCAGCTCGCGCAGTTTTTCTTCGCTATCGCGCCATTCGGAGAAGGCAGCGGCTACTTGAGCGCGCAGATCGGCCGCCCCGGCATATTCGTCAAGCAATTCGCGCTGCGCCTGCGCGGTAAACAGCAATTGCTGCTCGTTTTGTCCGTGAATATCGCCCAGAGCGGGAGCAATCTGCCGCAGAAAGGCGGTCGTCACCGGCCGATTGGCGACAAAAGCGCGCGATTTTCCATTCGCCGCAATTTCGCGTTCGACGATCAGTTCATCGCCGTCCGATTCGACTCCGGCTCCGCTTAATAGTTCGGGAAGACCGGCCGCTCCGCTCACGGAGAAGATCCCGGCCACACGAGCGCGGGGCTCTCCGCTGCGGATCAGATCCGCCGAAGCCCGCGCGCCGAACAGCAGCGCAAGCGAATCGACCACAATGGACTTGCCGCTGCCGGTTTCGCCGGTGAGCACGTTCAGCCCCTCCTGGAACCGGATGCGCGCCCGTTCCACCACGGCATAGTTCTCCACCAGCAACTCCAACAGCATGTGACCGAATTATACGGCGAGCGCGAAAGATTCACTGCTGCGCGTATAATCAAACTGTTCGATCCCAAGGGATGAAGGTTCGCGAGGTGATCCGCATTCTCGAAGCGGACGGTTGGAGATTCCATTCGCAGACAGGGAGCCACCGTCATTTCAAGCACCCCTCAAAGTCCGGTCGCGTAACGGTTGCCGGCAAGCCGAGCATGGATCTCCACCCGAAAACGCTCAATCCTTAGACAGGCTCAGATCGAGAAGCCCAACAAGGAGGTTTAAATGCGGTACGCCATCGTAATTGAAAGACCGCCGGCCAGCGCCAATTATAGTGCCTACGTCCCAGACTTGCCCGGCTGCGTCGCGGCTGCCGAGACGCTCGACGAAGTCAGGCAGCTTATGCGGGAAGCAATTGCCCTGCACCTCGAAGGTATGCGCGAGGACGGATTACCGATTCCCCAGCCCTCCACCAAAGTAGCCACGGTCGAGGTTGCGGCATAAGCGAGGCGCCCTCCTTGGCGCCACCAATGAATTTTGAAACCCAACCGTCTACTCCGGGTGTCTTCATCGCAGGAGGGGCCGAAACTGTTCTCCAGCTCGAAATCGTTTCTGTGCGTGTGTCTGCTCGCCGCCGCTTTGCCGGCCGGGGCGCAGATTATTTCCGTCGGAGTGCGTGGCGGCGTCCCGCTCACCGATGCTTACAGCACGGTGTCTAATCCCTCCCTTCCGCTCTCCACGGGCCGCTGGGTCGTCGGCCCGACCATCGAATTGCACCTCCCCTTTGGTTTCGGAGCGCAAGCGGATGCGCTGTATCGCTCGTATAAGGTGGGTGGAACGGTGACCCAATGGGAGTTTCCGATTCTCGCGACCTATCATTTCCACTCGATCGCCCCGATGATCCGGCCGTTTATCGACGGAGGGCCCAGCTTCAATCGCATCAGCGCACCGAACGATTTTTCCGTGCGCTCGGCCGCCGGTTTCGCCGTTGGGGCCGGCGTCACCGCCAAAGCCCTCTTCATCCGCATAGAACCGGAAATCCGCTGGACGCATTGGGGCCGCACGAACTTCACCTATAAAACCGTCTCCTCCAGCCAGAACGAACTGGAGTTTCTGATCGGCGTGACGTTTTAGAATGGCTGCCCACAATTTTCAATGAATGGATCGCTGATGGCTGACAGCTTTCAGCATTTCGGAAAGTACCTGAATAACAATTTGTGCAAAATTGTTTGGAGCGTTCCCCACTCGCTCCTTATAATAGAGAGAATCCGAATCGACTGAAGACAATATCGACGAGAGGACTTCTCTATTGCCGTATGTGTTCGTTCCCGCGGACCTGAATCTGTGGGACATTATCCAAAACCTGCGCCCAGTGCCGCTGGCGGTCATCGCAATCCTGGTAGTCTTTTCACTCTATTCCTGGGCCATCGTGTTCTCTAAGAGCGGCGTGTTCAGCCGCGCCATGCGGTCGAACCGCAGCTTTTTGCGCGCCTTCCGCAAAGCCAACAGCCTGCAGGCGGTTGCTATCGCCAGCGAGCAGTTCAGCGCCGCACCGCTGGTGGGCGTATTCGATTTCGGTTATGGCGAGATCGAGCGCCAGATCAAGCAGCGCGGCGCGCTGGTCAATAAAGACGCGGTGGAGCGCAGCCTGCTTTTGGGCATCAGCGAAGAGGTGACCAAACTGGAGATGAACATGAACTGGCTGGCCACGGTCGCCTCGGTATCGCCGTTTATCGGGCTGTTCGGCACCGTCTGGGGGATTATCGACGCTTTCGAGGGCCTGGGAAATGCCGGAAGCGCCAGCCTGCGCGCCGTCGCCCCCGGCATCTCGGAAGCGCTGGTGACCACCGCTATCGGCCTGATCGCGGCCATCCCGGCGGCGATTTTCTACAACGTTTTCGGCCATCGAATCCGCGAGCTTGGTTCGCGGATGGAGGATTTCGCCAGCGAATTCCAGAATCTCGCCGAGCGGGATTTCGGCGCGTAGCCGGCGGCAAGCGTCAAACAAGTAAATGGCGTTTTCATTCAATGGTGGGGGCGGTAAGCGGCGGCGGCGCTTCAGCGCCCTGCCCGCGCTTTCGGAAATCAACGTCGTTCCCCTGGTGGACGTGGTGCTCGTATTGCTCATCATTTTTATGCTGACGGCCAACGTCATGGAATTCGGCCTGAACATCCATGTGCCCCAAGTCAAGATGGTGCGCAAGACAGCCAAGGATTTGCCGGTCGTGAGCATCACCAAGAGCGGCGCATCCTATCTGAACGAGAATCCGGTCAATATTCATGTGCTCGCACAGACGATTCGTCAGAAGTTTCATGGCGCCACCGCGGTTTACGTCCGCGCCGATAAACAAACCCCCTGGGACCCGATTGCACAGGTTGTGGCCGAGCTCGGCGAAGCGAAATTTGACGTGAAGATGGTCACCGAACCCATCAATTCCGCCGCCCGCCACCGCCGTCGTTGACGAGAATGCCGCACACCATTGACATTCTCGATCAGAAAGATCCGCTGCGCGGGCCGCTGATGGGATCCCTGCTGCTGCACGCGGCGGTGGTGGGGGTGCTGTTCTGCTACTGGTATGTAATCAATCGCCCGCGCGCGTCTATCGGCGAGCAGAATCCCGGCGGCGGCCCGTCTTTTTCGGTCTCGCCGGTTAAGAGCATTCCGATTCCGCAACAGCAGGCGCCGCCCAATCCGGTCGCTCACAATACGAAATCCACCGTGCCTGCGCCCAAAGAGAAGAAAACCACCGAGAAGAAGCAGCCGGAAAAGAATGTGGTCAAGCTGCAGGAGAAACGGCGGCACAAAAAAGAGACTCGCCACGCCCACCACGAGCAGCACTATGAGGAACCGGCGCCTCCCAACCAAGTCTATAGCCGCTCTGCCCCGGCGGTCTCTAATCCGATGTACGCCGGTCCGAGCGGTTCCGGTCACGTTGGCCTGGGGCCCAATTCTCCCTTTGGCACGCGTCTCGGCTGGTATGCAGAGATTGTTCGCCAGCGAATCGCACAAAATTGGAAGACCACCGGACTTTATGCAGCCAGCCAGAGGGCGCCCGCCATCGTCGGCTTTGTCATCGAGCGCAATGGCAGCGTCCGCGATGTGCAAGTCGTGCAATCGAGCGGCAATCCGATGATCGACAACACCGCCCTGCGCGCGGTCTACAACGCCAGCCCCTTGCCCCCGCTCCCCGCTCAGGTGAGCGGCGGCTCGGTCTCGGCACAGTTTACTTTCAATCTAAAGTAATGCGACTACTTGCTACTCTTTCTCTAATACTCTCAGGCGCCGGCCTCCTTGCCGCACAGCAGCCGCCCCAGATCACCGGGGTGATTACGCACCCCGGCAAGCCGCTCATTGCGGTGACGGCGTTTCGCGGCGCTGGTGCGGCCGCTCCCCTGATGGACCTATTCAACCAGACCGTGATGAGCGACCTGCAAGGCTCTCCTCTGGTGAATTTCGTGCCCCGCACGCTCTACCCGACTCAGGTTCCGCAAACTTCCACCGACTTGATTGCAGGCGTCAAGACGGCGAACCAGGCGGCCAACGGATTGCGGCTGACCGACTGGAGCTTGCCGCCAACTTCTGCCGGATATCTCGGCTTTGGCTACGGTGCCGAAGATCACGGTATGTTCGTGATCTTCGGCTGGTTCTACACTGCCGATCCTCATATCCCGACGCTCCAACAGGCTCAGGTCTTCGGGCGGGTTTATACCGCCTCGCTCGACAAAGCGGGCGCGGTCGATGCGGCGCACCGCTATGCCGCCGATATTCTCGCCGTGTTTGGGGGTAAGAGCCTGGTCGGAACCAGAATTGTGTTTGTCTCCAACCGCTCCGGCCACAAAGAAATCTGGGTGATGAACTGGGACGGCACCAACCAGAAGCAACTTACTCACTACGGCTCGATTTCCGTCTTCCCGTCGTCATCTCCCGACGGCCGTTTCGTGGCGTTTACGACCTATGCGCCCGGATATCCTGCCATTCGCATCATTTCGATTGACACCGGGCGTCAATTACCTTTTTATAATCAACGTGCTTCCATGAACGCCTTCGTCACCTTTACTCCGGACTCCAAACACGTCATTTACTCTTCGACGGCCGCGGGCGGTCCGGCGCAGCTCTATATGGCAAACATCGATGGAAGTAACTTTCACCGCATTACGGCCTCGGGCGCTATCGAAGTGGAGCCCAAGATCAATCCGAAGACCGGCACCGACATGGTGGACGTCTCCGGGCGTGGCGGCCTGCCGCAGATTTATCATATGAATCTGGAAGGCGCCAACGTGCAGCGGATCACCGCCGGTACCGGCGAAGCGGTGAATCCGGCCTGGAGCCCGGATGGCGAGCATATAGCGTTCGCCTGGACCAAGGGGTTCGAACCCGGAAATTACAACATTTTCATTATGGACGTGGTTTCACAGCAAACCACGCAGCTAACGTCCCATGAGGGCCGGAATGAAAATCCGAGCTGGGCGCCCGACGGCGCGCACATTGTTTATGCATCCAAGCGCGGGAGAAGTTCCCAGATTTGGGTAATGAATGCCGACGGTACCGGCAAACATCCGCTTACCCACGCAGGCAATAATGAGGAGCCTGTGTGGGTAAATGCCGAAAAGTAAAGAGTAAGTTGAAATCGCAGTTTGAAGGAACTCAGGAGGAACTATAAACGATATGACAAAGCGCAGAGCGTCCTTGACGCTAGCTACAGCGCTCACGTTGGTGATTGCGGCGGGCTGCCACAAGAAAGCAGCGCCGCCACCGCCACCGCCGCCGCCCCCGGCGCAGCCCCCGGCGGCCAAACCAACCATCAATTTCTTCACCGCTGAGCCGAGCACGATAACGAGCGGGCAGTTTGCCACTCTGCGCTGGTCAGTGACTGATGCCACGACTGTTGAGATCGATAACGGCATCGGCCAAGTGAGCCCGAACGGCCGCCGCGCCGTCAACCCCACCGCCACCACCCAGTACACCTTAACCGCCACCGGCGCAGGAGGTACAGCTAGCGCACAAACCACGGTAACCGTCAGCACGCCGCCGCCGCCCGCCGCGCCGCCGCCGCAGTCTTCGGCAACCCCGACGGAGATCTTGTCGCAGCAGGTCCACGACATCCATTTCGACTACAACAAGAGCGACGTCCGCGGATCGGAACAACCGATCGTGCAGGAGGATGCATCGGCTTTGAAGCAGATATTCGCTATGGACCCCGGTTTCGTCGTGATGGTGGAAGGCAATTGCGACGAGCGCGGCTCGGCCGAATACAATCTGGCGCTCGGAGACCGCCGCGCCAGTTCGATTAAGAATGCCCTGGTCAACCTCGGTGTTCCGGCAAGCAATCTGAAGACGATCAGCTACGGGGAAGAGCGGCCGCTCTGTACCGAGTCCACACAAGAATGCTGGTCGCGCAACCGCCGCGTCCATTTTTCGGCGGGACAATAGCTCAGGCGCACGGCAGAACCCCGAGCGTGAGCGAGGGGGCGCTTCGGATCGTAGAAGCCCTCCCTCCCGCTCGGGGTTCTGTTCGCATTACACTGAAGAGAACTGCAATAGGAGTCGCATCCAAGATGAAATTCACGCGCGTCGCTCTGCTCACGCTTGCCACTGCCGGCTATTGTTTTGCCGCCAACAAACAGATGATCCAGATGCAACGAAATCTGGAGGCCCGTATGAACGCGCTCCAGAATGACCTGGACACCAAATTGGCCAACTTGTCCGGACAGTTGACCGCCATCGAGAACGGCACCCGGCACACGTCCGACCAGCTCGCCGGTATGCGGAGCGCGGTCTCCGATAGCGTTAGCAAGTCGCTGGCGCCGGTCGGCAGCCTCAACAATCAGGTCAGCACCATGACCGACGATCTGCGCGCGCTCAAGGAGGCTTTGAACGATCTGGGTGCGCGGCTCGACCGCATGGACGCCAAGATTACCGATCTAAAGAACCAACTACAGATCATTCAGAATCCGCCGGCCGCGCCCGGGGTGCAAGGCGCAGAGCCCCCGCAGGCGCAGGGTAGCGCTTCTACGACCCCGCCGAAGGGTATGAGCGCCCAAACAACCTACACCGACGCGATGCGCGACCTGCAACAAAACAATACGGATCTGGCCTATCAGGAATTTCAGCAGTACATCACTTACTTTCCTAATACCGAACTCGCCGCCAACGCACAGTATTATCTCGGCGAGATCGATTACAACCGCGGCAACTACACCGCCGCCGTCGATGCCTTCGATGCCGTGCTGGAGCGGTATCCGGAAAACTCCAAAAGCGCCGACGCCCGGCTGATGAAAGGCATGGCGCTATCGAAATCAGGCCAGCGCTCGCGCGCCGCCCAGGAATTCCGCGCCTTAATCGACAAGTATCCGCGCACCGACGATGCCAAGAAGGCCCTCCACGAGCTGCACAAAATGGGGCTTTCGGCCTCAACCGCCTCCAAGCGGCGCAAAACGCGGTAGCTTGTGGCGCACGCTCTCCAGCGTGCCGTGCCCACAATCGTGTGGGCACTTAGACGGATCTTACGAATCCCCATCCTGCCCTAAGCGTTTGCTATGCTGTCGGCGGCAATGCCCGCTCTTCCCAAATCACTGCCCCGGATCTGTGTCGCCTTAGGCTTTCCCTCCGCCGCGCGGCTGGCTCAAGCCGCCGAGCGCGAGTACAAGGACGGCAATGCCTTTCTCGAGTTCCGTCTGGATTCTCTTCCCGACCCGATGGCGGGCGCGGAGATCATCTCGGCGCTGAAGAAATCGTATCCGGATGCCTATGTTCTGGCCACCTGCCGCCGGCACGAGCAGCGCGGCGGGTTTCGCGGCTCTATCGAGCGCCAGCTCGCTATTCTGGCCGAGGCCGCGCGCGCCGGAGCTACGGCGATCGATCTCGAAATCGAATCCGCCGAATGCGCCAAGCCTGCGGTTCACGCGCTCCGCGAATCGGCGCCGGTCATCGTCTCCTACCACAACTTTCAAGGCACGCCGGCGCTCAGTCCCATTGCGCGGCGGCTTAAGAGGATTCCCGCCGACGCCTATAAAATTGCGGTCACGGCGCGCAAGCCAACCGATAACATCCGCCTGATGCGCTTTACCAAGCAGAACGCAGGCACGCCGATCATCGCGCTGGCGATGGAGGAACCCGGCGCCGTCAGCCGCGCGCTCGCCGTCTCCTGGGGTTCGCTGTACACTTATGCCGCGCCGAATTGCGGCGCCGGTACCGCTGCCGGCCAATTTCCGGCACAGCGGATGCGTTCTCTCTATCGCTCGGATAAGCTCGCACGCCGAAGCCGAGTGTATGGCGTGATCGCCGATCCGGTGGCGCACTCCCGATCGCCGGAGATCCACAATCGCGCTTTTCAGGCGCGCCGCATCGATGCAGTCTATTTACCGTTTCGGGTCCCGCAGCCGCTCTTCGGCGACTGGATGAAGCTGGCCCTCGATCTGCCCGTCTCCGGCTTCAGCGTCACCATTCCGCACAAACAACGGATACTCCGTTACCTGGACAAAGTGGACCCGCTCGCACGCCGCATCGGCGCAGTGAATACGGTTTGGCGCAAGGCAGGGAAATGGCGCGGTACGAACACCGACGCTGAAGGCGTGCTCAAGCCGCTCGGCCGTCATCTGCGAGCGGCGCGCGCCTCGGTGTTGATCGCGGGCTACGGCGGCGCCGCCCGGGCGGCAGCTATCACGCTTGCCGATGCGGGCGCCAAAGTTGCCGTGACCGGACGCAACTTGAAGAACGCGCAAGCGCTAGCCCGAGCCGCCGGTGCCGAGGCTCTGGCTCTGAAAGATGCCGAACAGCGGCATTACGACGTGTTGATACACGCAACCTCCGTCGGCATGGCGCCTCACTCGGAAGCATGTTTATTCGCAGACGAGATCCCGGCCGAAATCGTCTTCGATATGGTCTACAACCCGCACGAAACTTTGCTGCTGCGGCGTGCCAGGCAGCAGGGCCGGACCATTGTCTACGGTTCCGAAATGTTCCTTGAACAAGCCGCTGCGCAATTCGAAATCTGGACTGGAGAATCCGCTCCGCGTTCCGCCATGAAAGCCGCCCTGGAGCAGGGAAGTTGCTGAAAACCGCGTGCAAGATTCTTTTCATCGCCGCCATCTCCTCCTTTGCTTATCCGCAGCAACCCAGGCAGCATCTCCAGATGCCCACGGCGGCACAAGTTAAAAAAATATGGAAGAACCCACCGGCTACTTATGGTCCGGACATCTATTACGGTTTCAGCGGCAATATGACCGAAGCCGTAATGGACCGCGACCTGGACACGCTGAAAAGGCTCGGATTCCAGGCGGTCACGGTTCAGGCCGGAAGAAACATGCCCTTCCCCTATTTATCCAAGGGCTATTTCCAACTGTTCCGCAGGTTTGTCGAAGCGGCAAAGAAGCGCGGCATGAAAGTCTGGATCGTGGACGACGCGGGTTATCCCAGCGGTTTCGCCGGCGGCAAATTCACCAAGCTCAGACCCGATCTGCGCATGCAGGCGCTGGAGCTTACGCCGGAGGGCGTGAAGCACGAGTTCCGAACTTCGCCTACTCGCTCGGCAACCAATCCGAAGGGCGGCAAGAACGCCGACCAGTCGCTCGAAGATTACATGAATCCCGCGGCAACCCGGCAATTCCTGGCCTGGACGCACGAACAATACAAGCGCTACATAGGCGACGAATTCGGCAAGACCATCATGGGCTTCCGCGGCGACGAGCCGGATTATTCTATCCGCGGCCTGCCCTGGACCGATGCATTCTTCAAGCGCTTCGAACAAATCAAGGGCTACGATGTCCGGCCCTATTTGGCCGGCTTTTTCGCGGTGCCCAGCCTTACCGGCCCCAAACTTACCGACAATGAGAAGCGCATCAAAGCCGATTATTGGGATGTCTTCTCCCGGATGTTCGCCGCCGGCTTCTTCCGGGTGCAAGGGGAATGGTGCGCGGCAAATCATGTCGAGTATCAAGTCCACCTAAACCATGAAGAGCGGCAGATGGAGCTGGCGCATTCGGAAGGCGGGTTCTTCCGCGACATGCGTTATGTGCAAGTGCCTGGCATCGATGCCATCTGGCACCAGATCTGGACCGATACGATCTTGGACTATCCCCGCCTTGCCTCTTCGGAGGCGCACGTCTACGGCAAGCCTCGTGCCTTCACGGAGAGCTTTGCGGCCTACCATCCGCGGCCGGATGTGGAGCAGGCGCGCTACATTCTCAACGAGCAATTTGTGCGTGGCATCAATCTGGTCGAGATCATGTATTTCCCTTCGACCAGCGCCGGACCGCGGCCGCTGCGAGGATTTATGAGCGAAGCCGGGTTTCCGGAATTGATGCATTACGTTCAGCGGGTGAGTTACGTTATGTCGATGGGCAGACCAACAGCGTCGGTCGCCCTGTACCTGCCCACCAGTTCGTTTTGGCTGGGAGATGCCGCCGCCAACCGCGACTTTGTCTCCACCGAGCGGCTTCTCTCCGAGCAGCAGATCGATTTCGACATTGTAGATGCCGACGCGTTGGCAAAGGATCTCGTCCTCGACAACGGCGCGTTTCGGACAAGCAGCGGAAACCGCTACCGGACCGTGATTCTTCCCGGGGAAACGCTTTTATCCCAAGCCGTCCTGGATCGCTTGCGTAAGTTCGCCCGCGGTGGCGGCCGTGTTCTTTTCCTCGGCTATCTTCCAACTCTCATCGCCGGCAGGACGATCCGCAACGCGCGGCCAGCCACGCCCTCCGACTTCTCTTGGGCCTCGGTAGATGTTTCGGCGCAACTGTCGCCGACTCCCACTCCCGGCCTGCGTCAGCCCGCGGCGCCTCCGGCCCCTCAGGTAGTTCCAATAGCCATTCCGGAAGCACTCCGTCGCGCAATTCCGAATCGCGGCCTAACGCTCAACAAACCTGATACAGCCCTCCGTTATACGAAACGCCGCCTCAAAGATGCTTCCGTCTACTTCTTCTTCAACGAAGGCCCGCGCCCGCTGAGGCGTACGGTGACATTGGCGGGCAGCGGAACTAAAGCAGAAATCTGGAATCCCCAAACCGGCAGTGTTCAGGTGTTCCCTTCTACCGGAGCCACGGGATCTCTGAAGATACGACTGGACTTGAAACCTTACGAAACGCAGATATTCGTTATCCGGTAATCCGGCTGATTGCCCGCCCGTCACAAGTTGAGACCGTGGGACGTCCTCTAAACGGAGGGAACCATATGTCGCCTGACGAACCGCTGTTATCGATTGATGACCAGCCGAACAGAAAAAACATACATCTGGTAAGGATCGCTAATGCCGTTAGCATGGCGGCGGCGATCTGGTTTTTCGTCTCCCCGTGGGTTTACGGGGCTCAGCACGCGGTGAACGCCTGGAACTGCTGGATAATCGGCGGTGTGATCATCGGCTGTTTGTGGGTGCGGCTGGGATTTCCAGCCAGTATGCCCGGCCTGAACTGGTTCGTTTCGTGTCTGGCCGTATACATATTTGTCTCGCCCTGGCTTTACGGCTATACGCCGAATACCGGGCGGTGGATCAACAGCATGTGCGTGGGCGTGGTGCTGTTTGTTTGCTGTATCTATGGCGGCATTAACACCAAGGTCGTTCTGAACCAGAATCCGGTCGTGCGGCAGATTTGAAACGGGCTGCGGGATACGCAATCAAATGGCTGGTGTTCATCGCCATTTGGTTTCTCTTCGTGGATGTGGGCAGCATCTGGGAGGCATTAGCCGCAGCTGGAGCGTCGGCGCTTACGCTTTTCGCCCTGGAGAACTCACGAAGATACGAGCCGCTGTGGTTTCAGCCGCGGGCGCATTGGGTGGCGCAGGCTTGGCGCTTGCCGCAGCCGATTGTTGTGGATACTTGGGCGTTGATTCGCGCGCTCGGGCGCCGGATCGCAGGCAAGCCGAGCCAGGCACTGTTTCAAATCGTGCCCTTTCGATCCCCCCGTAAGGGACCACGCGGAGCGGCGCAGCGCGGCCTGGCCGTGCTCTACGCCAGTACGCCGCCGAATTTTATATTTGTCGAATACGACAGCGACGGCAAATATTTGATGGCGCACCAAGTGGAAAAAGCGCCGGTGCCCCGCATGATCAGGGAGCTTGAAAAGAAATGAATCCGTGGCTGATTGCGGCGGGTGTGCTGCTGGTTTATATGGTGGCGTGCTTTATCGTGTGCCTGCGCGGGGACGCGATGAACCGGCTGGTGGGCCTGGAAGCCGGAAGCGCGATGACCGTCATGATTCTGCTGCTGCTGGCCGAAGCATATCGCCAGCCTTCATTTGTGGATCTCGCGCTGACACTCGCGCTGCTGGCGTTTGGCGGCGCACTTGTCTTTGCACGATTCCTGGAGAGATGGCTATGACCGGCGCCGATATCGCTGTCGATGTACTTCTGGCAATTGGGCTGGCTGCATTTCTGCTGACCGCTCTCGGTGTCCTCCTGATCAAAGATTTCTACGAGCGGGTACATTTTCTCGCGCCCGGTTCGCTAATCGGCGCCATCGTTATACCGGCCGCCGTTGTGGTACACGAAGGCTTGACCCAGGCCGGCGTGAAGGCGATCCTGATCGCGATTTTGTTGGTTTGGGCGAACCCGGTCATCTCGCATGTGACGCTGCGCGCCGGGCGCATCCGCCGTAAAGAACAATGGCAGCCGTGGGAAGGCGAGGATGTACCCGTGGCTTCCGAGGAGGATTCACGCTAACCCCACTGCAGATCTTCATCCTGTTGTTCGTCGCAGCCGGCGCCACGGGCGTAGTGCTGACGCGCGATCCGACTTCGCAGGCCATTGTGGTGAGCTTTTACGGGTTTCTGCTCGCCATTATGTTTTTCATCTTCCAGGCGCCCGATGTCGCGCTGTCGCAGATTGTCGTGGGTGCGGTGGCGCTGCCGCTGATGATTCTGCTGGCGCTCGCGCGCGTGAAGAAACAGCAACGCCAACATGACAAGAGCCGCTAGAAAATACTTTTTTCTGGCTTCAGCGATATTGCTGGCCGCGGTGTTCTGGCTCGGCTATTCCGCTCTGCCGCCGGCAGGCCATGTGCCCGGTCATTACGGCGACCGCGTCAACGCCGTCGTAGTTCCGTTGCGCCACATCACGGACGCGGTGACCGCGGTGAATTTTGATATTCGCGGTTTCGACACCCTCGGCGAGGAGTTCATTCTGTTCACCTCCATCATGGCGGTGGCACTGCTGATGCGGCGGCGCAAAGAGCGCGGCGGAGGCGACCACGAGGACAAGGCCGGGAACCGGCGCGTGCCGCCGCCGAGCGATGCGGTGCGGATCACAGCCGTGCTGCTGGTTCCGGCGACTGTGCTCTTTGGCATTTACATGGTCACGCACGGGCAGATCACGCCCGGCGGCGGATTTCAGGGAGGCGTCATTCTGGCGACCGCGCCGGTACTACTTTATCTGGCCGGTAGCTTCGGCCAATTCCGCAAGGTGGCTCCGATGCGCATGGTCGCGATCGGGGAGGCGATCGGCGCGGCAGCCTACATCGTGATCGGCGGCGGTTGCATCGCGATGGGAGGCAATTTCCTGCAGAACCTGTTGCCGATGGGCAAAGTGGTGGGCAGCTTGACGGCGGGAGGCATCGTGCCGCTCATCGATTTAGGCGTGGGCCTGGAGGTGAGCGGCGGTTTTGTGCTGGCGCTGCTCGTTTACCTGGAAGAACTGGTGGAGGAGAAAGAAGAATGAACTACCTGCCGTATGCCGTTGCGGCGTGGCTATTTCTGGTGGGCCTCTACGGCGTGACCACGAGCCGCAATCTGGTCCACCTGTGCATCTGCCTGAGCGTGATTCAATCGTCGAGTTACGTGCTGCTGCTCGCGATCGGATATCGCACCGGGCGGCCGGCGCCGATTTTCAAAGACATCAAACCGGGGACGCCGGCGGTCGATCCGGTGGTGCAGGCGCTGATGCTGACCGATATCGTGGTCGAGGTAACCGTGATCGCGCTGCTGCTGGCGCTCGCAGTACAGGTTCATAAGCGGAACGGCACGCTCGATCCCAGCCGGCTGAACGAAATAAAGGGCTGAGAATCGCTTCAAACGCCTAGATGCAATACGCGCCTGTACTGCCGGTGGTCATCCCGTTATTCGCGGCGGCGCTGCTGGCGGCGCTCTCCAAGCTGCTGCCACAGCGCGTGGCTTTAGGCCTTTCGCTCCTGGCAACGGCAGCCACTACGGCGGCCAGCACATTTCTGCTTCGGGCCTCGCTTTCCAACACCGTCGTGTATTGGTTCGGCGGCTGGTCCGCGCACGGCGGCAAAACCCTGGGTATCTCGTTCGCTATCGATCCGATCGGCGCGGGTCTCGCAGCCTTTGCCGGCCTGCTGACGTTTCTCTCTCTATTGTTTTCCGCTAAGTATTTCGATGCAGCCGATAATTATTTCTACGCCTTGACTCTGGCGTTTCTGGCGGGCATGTCGGGCTTTACGCTGACCGGGGACATGTTCAACCTGTTCGTGTTTTTCGAGCTGATGAGCGCGGCGGCGTTTGGGCTCTGTGGGCTGAAAACGGAAGACCCGAGCAGTTTGCAAGGCTCGGTGAATTTTGCTGTCACCAATACCATCGGCGCCTATCTCGTGCTCACCGGCATCGCCCTGCTATATGCGCGGACCAGTGCCCTCAATATGGCGCAGATGGGCCAGACACTGGCTCGCACTCCCGCGGACAAGCTGGTCATGGCGGCCTTTGCATTCATCGTGTGCGGTTATCTGGTCAAAGCGGCGGTGGTTCCGTTTCACTTCTGGCTGGCGGACGCCCACGCGGTCGCGCCCACGCCCATTTGCGTCTTGTTTTCGGGAGTCATGGTGGAGATGGGCCTGTATGCCGTGGCGCGGATTTACTGGACCGTATTCGATCCCTCGCTGCACCCGTTTTTGCCGCACTTGCGCATTCTGTTCGTTGCCGTGGGCGTGGCAACTATGGTGGTGGGCGGCATCGAATGCTATTCGCAACGAAACATAAAACGGCTGCTGGCGTTTTCGACTATCAGCCATATGGGGCTGATGACCGTCGGCGTGGGTCTGTTCAACGTGGCCGGACTGGCGGGAACGGCCATTTACACGCTTGGGCATGGACTGGTGAAGGGCTCGCTGTTTCTCGGCTCTGGTATCCTGCTCCATCGCACCAAAACGGTGGACGAATCGGAACTGCACGGGCGCGGCCGCAGAATGAAATGGGCAGGCATCGTTTTCTTCCTGGGTGCGGCGGGACTGGCGGGCATTTTCCCGTCCGGGCTCTCGATGGGCGACGATTTGATCCACGAATCGGCTAAGCAAATTGGCGTCGAATGGTTGAAGTGGGTCTCTTTCTTCGCCGCCGGCATCACGGCCGCGGCAGTATTCCGGGTGGCAGTGCGCGTCTTCCTAGGTTGGGGATCGCCGGCCTCACACCAACGTGGCGCTGCTCCAAAGGAGAAGGAGAAGCCGGAGACCGAGTCGGGTCACGACAGGACGCCGGTTTGGATGTGGGCGCCGGCTGTGGCGATGGTGTTGGGCGGATTGCTCATTGGCTTCGCGCCAGGATTGAAGCCGGGCACGCTCCGGGCGGCCTCGCGTTTCGAGGATGCAAACACCTATGCCGCCCGCGTGCTGCAAGGCACGCCGGTTCACAGTTCCGCACCTGAGGAGGAGAAAACGCAGGAGCCATGGGTGGGGCTGTTCATCCTCGCCGCCGCCGCCATCATCTCGCTGGCGAATGTGAAGAGCAAGGGCTTTCGAGAATCCGTTAAGCCGCTAATTGCGCCGCTGCGCGCTCTGCACCGGTTGCACAGCGGGCACGTCGGCGATTACGTTGCCTTTCTGACGTTCGGCCTTGCGGCCTTCGGGCTTGTCTGTATTTTCACTTTCAGATGAACACTACCCACCAGATGCGGGCCACGCCCCTCGCTGGCGCTCAGGGTTCCGTTTGCTTGCTCACGCTCCGCATGTAGGTCATGCCACACAAAGCAAGGCCCGGCAGAAAACCGGGCCTTGGCTTAGGAGGATAAGGGCGGCCAACGGGCCTATCCATTAACCGCTCTTAATTTGTCTCTAGTATACCCCCAATAGAGGCGCGGGAGAACCCGCTACTGGGAACCCTTGGTGGATTTCCGATTCCGGCTGTGGCGCAGCCATTTGATCGCCGAAAAGACGCTGGCCACCACGCAAAGCGCGATGAAGCCGATCATGGCCCATCTGAAATCGCTGGATTTGACCACGTCCATGATGGCGGGGCCGAACCGGATGGCAAGATAGCCCAGAATGAGAAAACGAGCGGCGCGGCTGGCGGCCACGAGCAGAAGCAGCTTGCGGCGCGGGTAGCCGAGCGCGATGTTGGTAACGATGACGGGCATAAACGGGAACGGAGGCGGGGCGAGGCAGGCCACCACTACCGCGAAACCGCCACGCTTGCCAATCTTTTCCTTAAGTTTATTGAAACGATCGCGCCCGGTGACTTTTTGGATGCCCTCCTCGCCAAGCTTGCGCGCTACCAGATCGAGCAGGAAGACGCCGGTGGTCGAGCCGCAAACCGCGCTCAATACATAAAGCAGGTATCCCTGATGATGGTTCGCGATCAGGGCGACTACCAGCAGATCGTTGCCGAACGGAAAAACCAGAAACGACGAATCCATCACGCCCAAAATGAATGGGCCGAGATAGTTCAGGCTGATAAAGAGGTGAAGGAGAGAGTGGAAGAACGCCGACAAGGGATGATTGTACTCGCCCGGCCGCGCGGCGCCCCCTAATTCGTAAGATGCGGTCGGCCTCTGAATGTTGCTGTGATACGTTTCATGGGTTAGGAGACTGTGTTTGAAGATTTCTCGCCGTAATCTTCTTGCGGGAGCGGCCGCTCTCGGAGCCGTGGATTTGCTTTCCTTGGGAAGGGCGCAGGCGGAGGGTATAGCGTCGCCGGATTTTCCGCCGGATATGCCGCCTAAAAAGAAGGCTCACATCCTGGTCATTTCCCAGACCCAGGGCTGGGAACACGATTCGATTCCGAACGCCATGGCGACGCTATGGGATATGGGCCACAAGACGGGTCTGTACGGCGCCTATCTGCGCACCGATACGGAGCTGATCACCAAGCATCCCACGCCCGAACAGAAGCGCCGCAACATGAAAGACCTGAATTACTTCGACGCCTTGGTATTCGCCAGCACGACAGGCGAACTGACGCTCACCGATCAGCAGAAGACCGACATGATGTCGTTTATCAAGGACGACGGTAAAGGTTTTCTCGGGATTCATGCGGCGATTGACACGCTTTACAAGTGGCCCGAATATGGCGAAATGACCGGCGGCTGGTTCAACGATCACCCGTGGATGACCTTCAACGCTCCGATCATTAACGAGCAGCCGCAGTTCCCAGCTGTCCGGCATTTCCCGAGAGAATTCGTCAAGAAAGACGAGATTTATCAGGTTAAAGATTGGTCGCGCAGCAAGGTGAACGTGCTGCTGAGCCTTGACCCGCGCAAGCTGAACTTCAACAACCCCCGCGTCAAACGCAAGGATCACGATTTTGCCGTCGCCTGGGCCAAGATGCACGGCAAGGGACGAGTTTTCTATTCCACCTTGGGCCACACGACCGGGGCCTGGGACGATCCGGACATTCAGAAGATGTATTTCGAAGCGCTCAAATGGGTGATGTGGATGACCGAAGGCAGCACGGCCTCGCATCCGCGTCCGGTATTGGAGAGCTAACCTGCCTAATTACAGATGGCGGCCGGGGACGGAATCGGTCTTCCTAAAGTAGCCTGAATGAAACGCGTCCTCATGTTTCGCCGAACCCTCTGCATTTTTCTGCTGCTCTGTGCCTTGTTTCTGCTCGGCGCCGCGCGCCAAAACAAGGCATCGGACCCGGTTTTCAAGCAGTTCGCATCCATCGTTCAATCGCTGTCGCAAATCTCCGGGCTAACCCAAGAGCATCTGATTCCATATGGCCGCATGAACAGAACCCAGCTTCGCCGCTTTCTCTCCAAGCGCATCAAGGCGAGCATCAAGCCGCGGGAGATCCGGGCCGACGAACTGACGCTGAAGATGTTCGGGCTGGTGCCGCAAGATTTCAATCTGAAGAAATCCACCATCGATCTGCTTACCGAACAGGCAGCGGCGTTTTACGACTACGATTCGAAGAAACTCTACCTGCTAGGTTCCGTAACACCCGCGGAACAGACCATCGCTCTCGCGCACGAGTTGGCGCATGCGCTGGCGGACCAGCACTTCGATCTCGACCGCTTCATGAACGAAGAGCCGTCGAACGATGACGAGGGTCTGGCGCATGATGCGGTGGTGGAAGGCGAGGCATCGTGGCTCATGATCGCCTACGATTTGAAACTGGCCGGCGATCCGCCCGCGCCTTCCGCCAATATGCTGAAATCCGCGCTCAATGACAACGGAGACTTGGTCGGCGATCATCCCGTGCTCAAGCGATCTCCGCTCTACATTCGCCAGAGCCTTCTGTTCCCTTACTTTCGCGGCGCTCTGTTTTTCGATGCCGTGTTTCAGAAGATGGGCAAGAAGGCGTTCGCCGCGGTGTTCACCGACCCTCCGGTGGATTCGGCGCAGATCATGCAGCCGAAGAAATATTTTCTGCACGTCGCGCCGGTGCGGCCTCGCTTACCTAAGCTTGATAAGAAGGGCAAGCAGCTTGCTCAAGGCGTATTGGGCGAGTTCGATCACAAGATGCTGATCCGGCAATATCTCGGAGAAGCGGAAGCCCGTGATCTTTCGCCGCATCTTCTTGGAGCAGTTTATAAAATCGTCGCCGCGGGCAAAGAGCGCAAGCCGGTACTGGCATATGCATCGGCTTGGGATTCGCACCAGCATGCCTCGCGGTTTTTTACCGATTACAAGAAGATTCTGGAAGGAAAGTGGACCAAATGCGATCCCACCGTTTCCAACGGTTCGCTGTTCGCGGGCACCGGGGGGAATGGATTTTTCGTGGTCCGCCTGGCCGGCCAGGTGGTAAGCAGCGTCGAAGGGTTGCCGGATCGAAACGAATGGGAGAAGCTTCAGGATAGGGTACACTATGGGGGGAGTTCCGCAAAGTGAGAAACTTCGCCATCTGCCTCGCAGCGCTGGCTTTTTCGGCCAGTTCGCTTTTCGCGCAGTCCACACCTCGCAAGGCGCCCGAGTTCGCCTTCAGCATTCCCGGACAGGGCCAAAAGCTGCTCAGCCAGTACCGCGGAAAGGTGGTGGCTCTCGAATTCATCTTCACCACGTGTCCGCATTGCCAGGCCGCGGCGAAAGTCATGACCAAGTTCCAGACCGAGTACGGTTCGCGAGGTTTGCAGGTGATCGACGTTGCTGTGAACCCGAACGCGGATCTGCTGGTGGGCGATTTCGCGCGCGATTTTCACGTGAATTTTCCGGTGGGCTGGGCGCTGCAGCAGCAAGCCGCGTCGTTTATGAAATTCTCCTCGGCTTATTTCGTGGTGCCGCAATTGGCGCTCATTGATCGCAAAGGCGTTATCCGGTATCAGACGCCGGCGACCGAAACGCCCGCCTGGGATAAGCTGATGAAGGTTCCGTCTCTCAAGGCGAAAATTCAGGGATTGCTTTCGGAAGGCAGTTCTGCCTCGGCTCATCGCAGCAGACACGTCTCCCACAAAGCATCCTAACCATGCGCCCGTAGCTCAGCCTGGATAGAGCGCTTGCCTCCGGAGCAAGAGGTCAGAGGTTCGAATCCTCTCGGGCGTACCAAAATTCTTTCGACGCGGTCCACATGAAATCAGCAACTTGATCACCCAACCGCCGCCTCTCTCCAGTTCTACAAGTTTCGGTGCAGATAGCCAAGTTGGGCCAACTTCGGTGCCGCTTAATTTTAAAGTTGGTCCAGACGAACTAGAAGGGGCAGCCTTATTGCGGAATCGTCATTGTCGATGTATTGCTGTTTTTCACCTGACTGCGCCAAATTCAAAGTAGGAACTCAGATGTAGCGCCTCTAGGTATATATGACCAAGATTATTGGGCTGACGGTTCTCGTAACGACCTTGGCGGCTAGCTGTTTTGCTAAATCTAAGGGGAAGACAGCACCACCCGAAGTGAGTCATGGCGCGTTGGCCAAATTTCTCCCAATGGCCTTCGCTCCTGTCCTGCGCGAGGTCAAGGCCAAATCGCGCATACCGATCCTGTTGCCCAGGGAACTGCCCGGGCCTATTGGGAGAGCCAAATTCGCACACATAGATAAGGCTGAGGCAACCGAGTACGCGATCTCGCTGTATTTTGAGTTAGGCATCGGGGATGCCGGTTTCGCGGCGTTTTTTGCGGCTTAGGCTAAGCCTCCTGCCCTCAGCGCGCAAGCGCAGAAAAATACCCTAGTGGCGGTTGCAAATTCCGCGATTGCAGCAGGCCCGCGCTGAGAAAACCGTAGCGGCCTGAGGTCGGGTCCGTGTAATACGCCCGATGTCATCGATTGATACCGGCAGCGCATCAGGGGGAGGTTGTTGTTCCATCTGTTCACAAATATAACTTGTTCATGTTTCATGAACAATGCTAAATTGTGTACAGGAGACGAATTCTCATGCGCACTGGGCTGGCCCGACAAGACGTCCTGCAACATGCGCTCGCCGCCCTTGCTCGAACAACGGGCCTCCGCGGAAAGGCAAAGCAAGCCGGGGCTCGCGGTACGAACTGTGGAGATGCTCTGGTCGAGATTCAGACGGGCGGCCGACGCTATTTGTTTCTCGCCGAGGTGAAGGACGTTCGTCATTTCGCCACGGTCGCAATGGTCAAAGAGCAGCTCGCCTGCGCAAACCGGGGGCTCCGGCCGCTCCTCGTCGCACCGTATATGACGCGCGCGCTCGCGGAGTATTGCCGCACGATCCAACTGCCGTTCCTCGATACAGCAGGAAACGCCTGCCTCGAAGCTCCGGGCCTCACGGTCTATGTCACCGGCGAACCTCGTCCGGCTGACGTACATGACGGAGTACGGTACCGCGCGTTCACACTCGCCGGCATGAAGATTGTCTTTGCGATGCTCTGCCGGCCCCAATTGGCGGACAAGACATATCGCGACGTGGCAAAGGCTGCTGGCGTCGCACTTGGAGCTGTGGGACCGGTCATACGCGATCTGGAGGCCCGAGGCTTTCTTGTGGTCAGGACGAAGAAGGCGCTGACGAATATGCGAAAGCTGATCGAAGAGTGGGTGACGCGTTTCCCCGACACGCTGCGTCCGAAGCTGCTGCCGCAGCGCTATCAAGCCGATGCGGATCGTTTGCTGACGCTGAACATTGAAGCCCACCACGGCTATTGGGGAGGAGAAATGGCCGGACAGCGTCTGACCGGATATCTTAAGCCAGAGCGCTTCATGCTCTATCTCGAAAACCGCGACAAGGCGCTGCTGGTGCAAGCGAGAATGCGGCTGGACCCGGCTGGAAACACTGAGATGCTACACGCCTTCTGGAATCTTCCCCGCGACGAGGCGCACCCGGACACCGTACCTCCGTTGCTGGCTTACGCCGATCTGATGGCGACCGGCGAGGGACGCAACATGGAAACAGCGCGCTTGATTTATGACCAATTTCTCGAAGCGATACAGGGTCAGTGAAGATCGGCCTCTCGATCCGGCGACTCTGCACATCCTTTCAACCGTGAGCCGCGTGGCGGCTGAGCACGACGTTTCTTATCTTCTCGTGGGCGCGACGGCTCGCGATCTGCTCCTGTTTCACGTCTTCGGAATCCATACGGGTCGGGCAACGGCCGACGTGGACATCGCGTTTGCGGTGAACACTTGGGACGCCTTTCACGAACTGCGGACGGCTCTCCTTGAGAGTGGTGATTTCACAGCAGGCAGGATCCCTCATCGCATCTACTTGGTGCCCCAACTGGGTGTCGGGCAAAAGATTCCCCTGGATCTGATCCCGTTCGGCGGTGTCGCCGAGGCGGACATGATTCACTGGCCGCCAGACAGAGATACGGCGATGACAGTCGCCGGATTCGAGGATGCCTTTGAAGCGGCAGTGCATGTCGAACTACGCTCTGGTGTAGACGCCACTGGGGCATCGCTCGCGGGCCTTTCGGTTCTGAAACTCTTTGCGTTGCAAGAACGGCGCCATAGCGATAAAGACGTCGTGGATCTATACCGCCTGATCTCCACCTACGCCGATGCGGGAAACCTCGACAGGCTATACGATGAAGATCTCGAATTGTTGGAGCAGGCGGAGTACGACCTTGAGCTGGCGGCGCAGCCCTCCTTGGCACCGATGCCCACCAACTCTGCAGCCCGCCAACTTTGAAGAAGCTGTTACGGCGCTCGACATAGAGCCGGGGGCAAACACACTGTTTCAGTTCGCGCGCAAGCCCGTCCGGCTCGTCCGCCGCCGAGCGCTTTGGTGACTTGCGTGCCTTCTCATCGGTTGAGATTGGCAGGGGAGCAAGATCAAATGAGAAAGCTCGCGGTAGGCATCGGTTGGATCTGGTTGATTTCCATTCCGGTGCTTGCTCAGATGGACAGTCTGCCTAAAGCTGAAGAATTGTATGGTCAAGCCCAATATAAAGAGTCGCTTTCGCTGCTGGATACGCATGCCAGTGTGCCGGCATCGTTGTTTCTGATTGGCCGCGATTACTATATGCTCGGCGAATTTAAAAAGGCTACACAGTACCTGGGCAAAGCGGTCATTGCAGCTCCGAAAAATAGCGAGTATATCGACTGGTTGGGGCGGGCCTATGGCATGCGCGCAGAAGCGTCGAATCCGCTAAGCGCGGTCGTGCTGGCGAGAAAAGCCAAGGAGAAATTCAAGCGCGCTGTCCAGTTGAATCCCAAAAACGTCGATGCACTTTCCGACCTTTTCGAATACTATCTACAAGTGCCGCTAGTCTATCTACAAGCCCCGCTAGTCCTTGGCAGGCGGTATGAAAAGGCAGAAGCCGTTGCCGAAAAGATGTCCGCAATAGATCCTCCGAAAGCCTTTTTCG
>DASVGP010000201.1:0-9445 GCA_036379475.1 Bryobacteraceae bacterium
CGGCCGGTCTTCGAGTCGAATGCGCGAAAGCAGGCATCGTTGGTTGCGCCAATAAAGACGAGTCCGCCAGCCGTCGCGATACTTCCGCCCAGATTAACGGTGCCCGTATTCTTCACGCCCTTAGCCTCGAGTTCCTTGATAGTTCCGAGAGGAACCCTCCACGCGATGTCTCCCGTGTTGATGTTGACCGCGACTAACTCGCCAAAAGGCGGCTTCTGGCAGGGAATATGCGTTTTTGGATTCCAGAATCGCGCGTATGGACCCATTTCAGACGTGCGCCAATAAGTGACCCGACCGGTTTTTGGATCCTCCCGCTTCTCCATGTGCCCCCATTGCGCCAGATTCATGATGTTTGTGAACACATAACCAAGCGTCGGGTCGACCGAAAGACCGTTCCAATTGCCGCCGCCGAGCGTGCTCGGATACGTGAGCGCATTCCCGTTCACGGGCATTGGAGTGAAAGGGCCTTCGGTAAACAGGTGATTTCGATTCCAGAGATCGTTGCAAAAAGCTGCTTGATCCGGGGTGAGGTTGTAGATATCTGCTTTCCGGAACGAGTTGCGCGCAAGAGGTGGTGGTCTCAACGGGAACGGCTGTGTGGGGGATGTCGCCTCCCCTGGAACTGTGCTCTGTGGTACCGGCCTTTCCTGCATTCCGAAAATCGGCGCGCCGGTCAGGCGATTGAATATGAAGAGCAGACCCATTTTTGTGATTTGAGCGACTGCTGGAATTTTCTTTCCGTTCCGATTGACTTCAATCAATGCAGGAGCGGCGGCAAGGTCGTAGTCCCACAGGTCATGATGTACAAGCTGCTGATACCACCGCAGCTTTCCGGTCGCGGCATCCAAAGCCACGAGAGAATTGCCGTACAGACCATTCCCATGTCGGTCCGCACCATAGAAATCCGACGTAGGGCATCCGAGAGGGACAAATATCAGTCCATGCTTTACGTCAACCGTCATAAACCCCCAGGCATTCGTGCCGGAGCGGTTCTTCCAACTGTCGTCCGCCCAGGTCTGGTTGCCCGGTTCCCCTTTACGCGGAACCGTGTGAAATACCCAGAGCAGCTTACCGGTATGTGCATCCCACCCGCGAACGTCGCCATATGCTCCCAAACTTGGTGCGAGCTCGTTATTGTTGCTGCCGGTAATCACGACGTCCTTATAGATCGCCGGAGGAGATTGCATCGCCATCCGCGCGTTGGTAAACGCACCCATAATGCCTTGTTTCAGATCGACAAATCCCTCGTCACCGAACCTTGGCGCGGGTTTACCGGTCGTTACATCAATGGCGACCATACGGCTCCCGACCCCAGCAAAGACTCTCGGATGCGTCGTCTTGTCTCCGGGCCAGTAGCTCAGGCCACGAAGGCTCACCTTGTTGGCCCCAAATTTCCAAATCATCTTCCCGGTTTCGGGATCGAGCGCATAAATGCCGTTTGGTTGAGTCAAATACATGACCCCGCGCACGACGAGCGGAGTAGCTTCGGAGCCCGGGCTGCCACTATGGAAGGTCCAGGCCCGCTGCAATTGCGAAACGTTCCGGACATTAATTTGCTTCAATGGCGAATACCGAAGGCCACCTGGATCGTGCCCGAAAATCGGCCAATCGGATTGTCCCAAAAGACAAAAGGGCAACGCTACGATCACGGCTACGCTTGAGTGCAGCACCGACATCATGTTTCTCATTTCAGCCTGACATGATTGATGATACGAATCGTGCCCGCGCTGCGGATCTCTACCTGTTTCATCGCTGTAGACACGCACAGGGGCTCACGAGTAGAGATCAGATGATCCCACTGGACGTGATATCCGCGCCCGAAGTCGACGCGAGTTCTTCTGTGGGTGTCTAAATTGACGGGTTGCGCGTCGTCCTCGCGCAATCAGTGAACCTGCGAGACTACGGCGTATCGATTCGACGCAAATGCGCCGTTGAACCGGTGTCAATTTCCTACGTTATGGACATCTGGCGTTCATGCACGATCATCCAGTTAATCCCGAAACGATCACGAAGTTGACCGAATCGCGAAGCAAAGAAAGTCTCCTGCATCGGCATGAGCACCTGGCCCCCGTCGGAATGTGCCGAAAAGATGCGCTCGGCCTCGCTGTCGCTCTCGGTGTTCAGAGTCAGATACGCACTTCGCATTGGCTCCGCCTTCGGGACGTCGGCGCCAGCAAGTTCAGTGCCTCCAATAGCAATTCGGGCATGGAGGACAGCGTCCTTCCATTCGCCGGTCGCATAGGGGCTCGGGACGGGATTCTGTCCGTGCGTCATCGTCATGCCGACCTTCGCGCCGAGATGCTGCTCATAGTAATGGGACGCTTCGGCGCATTTGCCGCGAAATTTACATAGGTGATCAGTTTCGTTGTCGATCGTTCTCCTGCGTTTGATTACACTGGGGCGGTTCGAGAGCGCGTAAACAGCGCTGGCCAGTAAGCTTCCAGGCTGGGGAAGTCACAGCGAGGAGCCACCAATTGTAACGGAAGTGCCACCGAATGCGCGGAGCTGAGGGGGAACAACTCTTACTAGACGCTCCAGTATAGGCAGATGCGCCTCGGTCCGGATTGTCGGCCATCCGGAAGTTAAGCGTTTTCGGAACAACAAGTCCGCTTCGCGCCGGGTATTTTCCGTGCGGCCGCGTCTTCCGGGAGCATCCGGAACTCGACACTACACGCACAGAGCACAATCCGTGAAAGTGACCTCTGAGATTGCCGCCACGTGGTGAGGGGATTACTTACGTCTGTCTGTTGACCTTCACATGGATGGCCAATTCCGTGGAAATATGTTCGCTACAACGATACCCGAGTTCTGCGATGTCGATGCCGGCGAACAGACTTTCACACGCTCCATACTTTCACCGGCATCGTCGCACTCCGGAAAAGCGGTAGATAAGTAGATGATCCCCCGCTCCTCCGGGCTTATGCAGTAACTGGAAGCAACTAAGCGATACGAGTAAAACGGGCGTCCATCAGGCGTGTAGTTTTCGCCTAAACGTGATTAATGCAGCGATACCCATAATGAAAAGAAGCATCGTTGAAGGTTCCGGGACTGCCGTAATGTCTACTGTCAAGCTGCCGGTGAGGTTCTCATTGGTCGTGCTTGTCTCAAACAAGCCGCCGAGTGACGTCGCTGAGAAAATCCTGAGTGTAAAGCGAAAATGCGAAAGCCTGAATCGGATCCGCCGGCCCAGGTGTGTAGGTGAATCGGTACAGCAGCGGCGACTGCACTTCGGTAATTTTCAGCGATAAGCTGCCGGTGGGGTTCTCATTGGTCGTGCTCGTCTCAAACAAACCGCCGAGTGACGAGGACGTGAATGATCCCGATGTTGTGGGGAGGCCGGCAGCGAATGTCGCCTCGAAACCTCCACCGCCCGGCTGAACACTTCCGCCACAGCCGGACATGGAAGTGGTCGACGTTCCGAAATTGAAACAACCGCTGCCGGTGATTCCCTGCGTAATCGTGAACGAGTTCGTGCCGTCCGTTACGACGTAGGGCCTGAAGTTCAGGGTTTGATTATTGTTGACAAACGCCGATGACAAAAATGAAAAGTCGAAAGGCTGAATTGGGTCCGCCCGCCCAGGTGCATAAGAGAACTGGTACGACAAAAGCGATGCGGCGTTCGAAGACGCGGCCATTAGGCAGATCGATGCCGCGAGTAGCGAGAAATAACGTATGCGACTCATGTATCCTCCGACATCGCTAAGGACATGTACACAACAAAGTGTCGATCGTATCCGCGATACGAACGCCTGTCCTAGCGATTGAATGACTAACAGGCCTATCACAAGAACGTGGCAAGCTTAGTGGAAGCGGGGCTGGATTTATCCCGCGCGGGGGCTTCAGCTCCGAATTGTGGAGATAAAGCTCCGAGCGGGCGTAACATTTCGGCCGCACCTACCCTAGCGACCAACCGAGAGGTGGATTGCGGGTTATAGTACCGACGGTACTGTTGGGAGCGGCGAAAACAAATCGATGGGCGCAGCGCAAATCGCAGTAGCGGACAGCACGGCGTGCGAGTCGCGTTGTGGCGGACGATGCACGTCCGGATCGATCCGCCGCCTCATGTGCTCGAAGACGAGATTGGCCTGCAACTGGCCGCTCCCGGCGACGGCCGGCGCGATCGGCCGGATATGGATGCACACGCCACGCGTTTCTTTCGCGCCTCGATCGTGGCCGGCGCTCGCTTCATCGAGGATGTCGTTGTGGAGCCGGCCGGCCGCGGCGTCAGCCAATGTGTGAGTAAAGAACGTGCCGCCGCAGGGGATTCAATTCTGGAATCGACGCGTGATCGAAATCGCTGCTATAGACCATTCCGAGCCTTTCCATGACTCTCCGCGAGAAATCGAGGGACGCTGTCCCTCGATTCCTTCTCTACACCGGTGTAGATGTTTGTTGCGCCTTCCGACATTCCTGTCGCTCAATCGACACCCGAGGCACATAAATATGCGAGGGCGTTAGACGACCCCCGATACAGCAGTACCATTTAGGCATACCGCTAGAAGGCTGTAGTACTGGTTATGGATGCCGAACGTTGGCGGCAAATCGAGGCGCTCTATCACGGTGCTCTGGAGCGGCCGGCCCAAGAGCGCGGCAGATTCCTAGCTGAGGCGTGCGAAAGCCATCCGGAACTTTGCCGTGAGATCGAATCGCTGCTGGCTCAGGACCCTGCCGCGGATACTCCGCTAGACAAACCGGCTTGGGACGATACAGCGAGCCTGCTCGACGAGGCTGATTCTAAATCTTTGGAGCCGGGTGCGCAGTTCGGCGCCTATCGAATCGAAGCGCAAATCGGGCGTGGCGGTATGGGCGAGGTCTATCGTGCGCGAGATGTCCGGCTGAACCGGGCGGTGGCGGTTAAGTTCTGCGCGGAGCGATTCAACAGCCGCTTTGCACGCGAAGCGCAGGCAATCGCCAGTCTCAACCATCCTCACATCTGCACAGTGCACGATGTGGGACCAAACTACCTGGTCATGGAGTACCTGGAAGGCGAGACCCTGGCGGCGCGTCTGGCTAAGCGAGCGCTGCCGCTGAACGAGGCTCTTCCCCTCGCGATTCAGATCGCCGATGGCCTCGATGCCGCGCACCGCAACGGCGTGGTGCATCGGGATTTGAAGCCGGCCAATATTATGTTGACGAAATCCGGCGCAAAGCTCCTGGATTTCGGTTTGGCGCGCATGGTCAAGAGCGCGCCGGCGGATGGCGGCAATGTTGCGACGGGCGATACAAAGCCCGGGGCGATTCTGGGTACTGTCCCATACATGGCGCCGGAGCAGTTGGAAGGAAAGCATGCGGATGCTCGGGCAGATCTGTTCGCCTTCGGCGCCGTCCTGTATGAGATGCTGACCGGGCGCAAGGCCTTCGAAGGCAAGAGCCAAGCGAGCCTCATTTCGGCCATTATGTCCGCCGACCCGCCGGCCGTTACGACGCTGCAACCGCTGGCGCCCGCCGCGCTTGATCGTGTTGTGAAGACCTGTCTGGCCAAGGATCCGGATGCACGGTGGCAGTCGGCGCATGATATCCAGCTCGAACTGTCTTGGCTGCATACATCGCGACCGGGTTATCAATTGACTGCGCCTGTTGCAGAAGCTGCACCCGCAACCGTCCCGGGGGCTACACGGATTGGGAAGGGAACACTACCGCGAATATCGGTAGTCCTGCTCTGTGGTGTTCTGCTGGGAGCGCTTAGCTGGGTCGTCTGGAGCCGGATCTTTAATCCTGGCGGTAGGTCACAACAGCCTCGTATCGATTCCGTTGCGGTCCTGCCGCTTACGAACCTTGCGCGCGAAGATGGCGAGGACTACTTCGCTGACGGCATGACAGAGGAGCTTATCACCGAATTGGCGAAGTTAGGCTCCTTCCGCGTCATCTCTCGGACATCCGTGATGCGGTACAGGAAAACCGGGCGATCCCCGTCGGAAATAGCTCGCGAGCTGAATGTGGATGCTCTGGTAGAGGGTGCCGTCAGGAGATCTGGAGATCGCGTCCGCATTACCGTCCAACTGGTCAGCACCTCGCCGGAGCGTCATCTCTGGGCCGACGCGTATGAGGGCGATATTCACGATGTTCTAACTCTGCAGAGTGATGTGGCGCACGACATTGGGAGCAAAATACAGACCAAGCTGGCTGCAAGGCCAGAAACAACTTCCGGTACAAACAAGCGCTTGGATCCCGAAACTTACGAAGACTATCTGCGAGCTCGGCACTTCCTTGCACGACGAACCTGGAAGGCAATGAACAAGGCGGTCGGATATTTCCGACACGCTGTTCAGCGGGACCCGAACTATGCTCAAGCGTACGCTGGTTTGGCGATCGCCTATGACTTGCTGGGTGCTTACGAGCTACTCCCACCGAAAGAGAGTTTTCCGGAGGCGGAGAAGTTTGCTCGTGAAGCCCTACAGCTTGACAGCACGCTTTCAGAGGCATACACGGCGCGAGCCACCGCGCTGTCGTTTTATGAGCAAAACTGGGCATCTGCTGAGCTAGACTTTCAGCGTGCCATCGTCCTGGACCCGAGCTCTGCCCTAGCGCACCACTTGTACGCTGAACACCTGAATACGATCGGGAAACCAGAGCGCGCCATCTCGGAGCTGAAGCGTGCACGTGAGCTCGATCCGCTATCGCTGCCGCTCAACAATGCACTTGGGAGAACGTATAGCGATGCGCATCACTACGATCAAGCGGTCCGACAGTGCCTGACAATCAACGATCTGGACGCGAATTCATCGATGGGACACTGGTGCCTCGGCGAAGTTTACATACGACAACGGCGATATTCGGCCGCGATTCCGGAGCTTGAAGTAGCAAATGCCCTAGGGGCGACTCCGTTATCGACCTCTGATCTTGGTTTCGCGTACGGAGCTGCTGGGCAGAAGGTCAAGGCAAGACATATTCTCGACGCGCTCCAGCACAGGAGTCAGTCCGCCTATATTTCCCCCTATTTGATTGCTACGATCCACGGCGCGCTGGGGGAGAAAGACGAAGCCTTCGAATGGCTCGAAAAGGCCTTTGATGAACGCGATTGCCATATCGCGGATTTGCCGCGGGATCCCAAAGTAGATCCACTCCGTTCCGATTCGCGGTTCCCGCCGCTGCTTCAGCGTTTGAAGTTACCCCAATAGATTCCGTTTAAGCCGGTGACGGTATGCTATCGATCTGTGCAGCAATTGCGAGCGGACCATCGGCGATCCGGAAAGTGTCCGCGCCGGCGATTTTCCGTGCGGCCGCGTTTTCCGGGAGCATCCGGAACTCGACACTACTCGCACAGAGCACAATCCGTGAAAGGGAACTCTGAGATGGCCGCCACGTGGCGAGGGAATTCCCTACGTCTGTCTGTTGACCTTCACATGGATGGCCGATTCCGTGGAAATGTGTTCGCTACAACGATACCCGAGTTCTGCCATGTCGATCCCGGCGAACAGACTTTCACCCGCACCCAGAAGGATGGGACGAAAGACAAGATGTAGTTCGTCGATCAGCCGGGCACGAAGATATTGCTGCACTGTGGCAACTCCGCCTCCGATGCGCACATCCTTATCCTTTGCCTCATCCTTCGCGCGTTGCAAAGCGGACTCGATGCCGTCTGTAATGAAGTGAAAAGTTGTCCCGCCCTTCATCTCAACAGATTTGCGTGGATGATGAGTAAGCACAAACGTAGGTACGTGATAGGGCGGTTCCTCCCCCCACCAGCCCTTCCACAAGTCGTCCGGCCAAGGGCCGCGCACTGGGCCGAACATATTCCGTCCCAGAATCCACGCGCCCACGTTTTCCATGCCGCGTTGAGCCCATTCGTCGTCGATTCCGGTCGACCCCCCTTCGTGCCCGTACATCCGTTTCCAAGTTCGTGTGGAGAAGAACCACTCGAATAACTCAGGTCCACGGATGCCGAGAGGAGCCTCCAGACTCTGATGCGGGCCGGCAGCGTAACCGTCAAGCGAGATGGAAAATGAGTTGACGCGGACTTTCGGCATAATTTCCTCCGAATTGTCTCATGGGCCAAAGTGCACGGGCAGGCGAAACCGCCTGCCCCACTTCTTGACTTCTTCACTTCTTCCAGCATGGATCGCTCGCCGATGGATGCCATCAAAGGCAGTAGAAATGCTTATTTTGGTCTTCGGCGAACTGAAAAGCGCGGCCTCATCCGCAGGCCGAGGCGGGTTGGGATTTCCGGTTGGGTATAAAGAAGGCAGGACGTGACTTCGGAGCGCAAACTCGGCGTGCTGGCCATGGCAATGCTGCTCCGCTTGGTTCCGGTGTTGGTGTGCTTCGGAATCACCGGTATGGTGGCCATGGTGTTCTTGCATTCCGTGGATTTGAAGCCAAAGGTGGGAGAGAACTTCTTTTTCTCAAAGAACGACCCTCAACTTCGCTCTGACAACGAGATCTCCAGAACGTTCCCAGGAAAAATGACCGAGCTCGACTTGACTGTCAGGGGCAATATCGCGTCACCGGCGTATGCGAATCGCATCCACGCATTGTCGGTCGAACTGGCGAAGGTCCCCGGAGTCACCGCTGTCATCTCAATAAACCCCGGGCCGAAGGGCCACGGGCCAAAAGATATCAAAGACGCACTGAAGAGCCCGCTCTGGACGAACACTCTGATCGGCAAGCATCATCGATCGACAGATGTCATTGCCGCGGTAAAAGACGACATCGGGGGGAAAACGATCGACGGCGTGCAGGCTCTTAAGAAGAAGTTCGACCGGCCCGGTTTCGAAGTCATGATCTCGGGCCTGCCGTATGTCACCGAAATGATTTCGCGGACAATGGCGAGGGACCTGCAAACTTTCAGCCTGGCTGCGGTCGGCGTGTTTGGCGTGGTGTTGTTCGTTCTCTTTCGCTCGCCGTGGATCCTGCTGGGCGCATTCGTCGCATGTGCGAATTCGAGCGCTGCGACACTCATCATTAATCAACGTATTCATATTCCAATTGGCCCGGTCACGGCGAGCCTGTCGACGATGGTGTTCGTCATGACTCTCTCGCCCATGGTCTTTCTGACTTACAACTGGATCGCGATTCGACGGCAGAAACAGTTGGCCGGGCACGCGGCTGTGTGGGCTGCGGTGAAGGAAACGGTGGCGCCGTCTTTCTGGAGTGCGGTATGCATGTTGCTGGGGTTCATCAGCCTCGTGCTCGTTTCCGCGACGTCCATGAAGCACCTGGGCACGGGTGGAGCGGTCGGGGCGGCGATGGCATTCCTCGCCGCATACATCCTGTATCCCTGGTTCCTGGCTCTGGCCTCACCCCCAAAGACAAAGTTCGGCTGGACCAAAGGCATCACATCGCGGCTGCACTCGTTCTTTTCCGAGCGCCACCGCGTGGTTGCGGTCGCATTGGTGATCTTCGGCGTCGGTGGCGCCATCGGGATGCTGCGCCTGAATACGGACCCGCCACTGTTCTTCTATTTCCAGAAAGGGAGCGACATTCGACAAGGACTCGAGGCGGTTGA
>DASVGP010000202.1:0-23543 GCA_036379475.1 Bryobacteraceae bacterium
CGGACTTGTCCGGTTTGATCGAAGCTACCTCGAACTTCGGCTTTTCTCCAGGCGGCGATTGGGCCAAGGCTTCGGGAGTATTCATCAACCCAAATGCCAACGGTCCGGAGATAGCCAGTACTCCGGCAGCCACGAGTAGCACTTTTCTTGTGAAATCGATGGGGTGCGTCACACGCTGCGTCATGATCCGCACCACGCGCTTCTTCAGATTCGCCCCTGTGACTCCGGACATGCACACCAAAGGCGATTCCAGATAGAACCGGCAGGTCCTTAAAATACTTTCCGCGTAAATCTCCGGCTCATTTCCCAGCCGCAGCACTTCTTCGTCGCAGGCGCGCTCGCGCTCTTCTACCAGCCGCGCGCCGATCCACCAGACAAGAGGATGGAACCAGAAGATTGCTTCTACCAGCATGTGCAGCGCGGCGAAAAGATTGTCGCGGCGGCGCACGTGGCACAACTCATGCGCCAGAATCGCGTTCAACTGCTCGCGAGTCAGATGCTCCGCGATTCCTTCCGGCAGCATCAGCACCGGCCGGAAAATGCCGAAGATTCCCGGTTCCAGCAGCGCAGGCGAAGACAGAGCCGGAACCGCTGCTCCCAGCGCCAGCGGCCGCGCGGCCCGCACCGTTGCACGAATCCGCCGCCAGCGCGCATACCAACGGAACGCGACGGCGAGGAATCCACAGAGCCAGAGAGCGAGCAGAATCTCTGGGACCGGATTCGTAGTGGGGTGAACAGCAGCGAACGAAACAGAAGGCGCGACAAACGGCTGGCCGATTTCCGTGACAACATCGGAAAATCCCGCGCTCGCCGCCGGAACGGTTGTCGCAGGCGCGAAATAACTCCCCAGCGCCACAATCGCCCAAAACGGAACCAAAAACTTCAGCGATGCGATCAGCCAGATCCAATAGCGGACTTGCGCGCGGTTGTTCCGCAGCGCCAGCACCAGCAACCCCGCTGCGCCCGCAAACAGCGTCGATTGCCACAGGTGGTTCGCGAGCAGGGAGATCATGACTCTTTCTCCTTTCGCTTGATGTCGCGCAGCGCTTTTTCCGCTTCCTTCACGTCCTCTAGCGTGAGCTTGCCCGATTCGATCAGGTGCGCCATGACCGGCTGCGTCCGCCCGCCGAAAAGGCCCAGCAAGTCGTCCATCAAGCTCCGCTGCGCCGCTTTGCGCGAGACCACCGCCTCGAAAATATGCGCGTTGCCGATCTTCTTCACGCGGCGGACGGCATTTTTTCCTTCGAGGCGATAGACGGTCGTCTGCACCGTCGTATAGGACGGCTTGTCTTTTTCCGGGAAAGCTTCTTGGATCTCTCGAATCGAGACTGCGCTTCGGTCCCACAATGTCTGCATGATCCGAAGTTCGAGCGGGGTGAATCTTGTGCGGGCCATAGTGCCTACTATGTCTACCAGAGATGCTACTACATTTGTATGTTTGATTGCAATGATTTTATTTTTGTGTTGTCACAGAATAAGGGTTTCACGTATTATGGGTACATGAATGTCACGCTTTCGTTGGACGACGACCTGGTGAAGGAAGCACGCAAAATCGCGGTTGAACGGGACACGACTCTGACGGGGCTCATCCGAACCTATATAGAAGGGTTGGCTGCCGAGAGCGCCGCTTCCGGCCGCAAACGTCGCGAGCGCGAAGCGCTGGAGCGCACCTTCGACCGTTTTCGTCTGAACGTCGGCCCAAGAACCTGGACCCGGGCAGATCTCCATGACCGCTCCTGAGTTCCTGGACACAAACATTTTGGTCTACGCTTACGATGCGAGCAGTCCCGCGAAACAACCCATTGCGCAGCGCCTGCTTCGCGCGGCCTTAGCCGGACAGTGCATCGTTTCCGCTCAGGTGTTGGCAGAGTTCTCGGCGACTCTGCTTCGAAAAATCTCTCCCGTGATGAGCGCGAACGATCTTCTCGTTCTGCTCGATGCTCTTGCGCCAATTAAAACTGTGGCCTCCGATAAGGGCATGGTTCGGCGGGCGGTGGAGGCGCGAGTGGCTTATGGCGTTCATTTGTACGACGGCATGATCATCGCTGCCGCCGAGAGCGCAGGCTGCCGGCGAATCTGGTCAGAAGACTTGAACGGGCAACAGTACTTTGGCGTCCGCGTCGAAAATCCTTTTCGCTGATCTGCCTTGGCCAGCCATGCTTAAGCCGTCACTCTCAAGCGAAATGCTAAAATGTTTGCATGCCAGCAAGCAAACATTCGAGAATGCTATCGGTTCGCTTGCCCGAATCGGAAGTCCGGCGCTTCAAAAGCATCGCCGCCAGACGCGGAATCACTGTCCAGGAAGCGGTCCACCAGGCACTCGAAGCGTGGGCTTTCGAAAGCTTGAATCCACCTCCTGAGCCGCTCGAAGCACTCCGAGGCTCTTTGGCGGATTTCGATATCGACAAGGTGATGAGAGAGGACAGAGAAATCGAGCGCAGGCACGAAGAGCGCTTGCTCGGGCGGCGCTTGCCCTAAAATGTCGGACCTTGTTCTAGATGCCTGGGCGATTATAGCTTGGCTCAAGGATGAACAACCGGCGGAAAAGGTCGAATCGCTTCTGAAGTCGGCCGAACGCCGCGAACGCAAGCTTCTCATGAACATCGTCAATATCGGCGAAGTTTTCTATGCTTCCGTAAAGACAAGAGATCGCGCATATGGCGAACGAGTCCTCCATGATCTTCGCTCTCGAATCGCCACAGTCTCCGCCGATGACGATCTGGCGATGCGGGCGGCGAGGCTGAAGGCCCAGTACGCGATTTCGTATGCCGATGCTTTCGCCGCTGCAACGGCAATCGCCCATGCGCTGCCGCTGGTGACGGGAGACCCGGAATTGCGAAAGATGGCCGCCAAAGAGAAAACGCTGAAACTGGAATGGATCGGCGAATGAGATGCCGCGGCCTTTAATACGCCCGAGCGCCCCGGCCGAGCCTTCCGAGTATAATCGGAGAGCCTTATTATGCTTGAGGCTTTTGGCCTTTCGGATCTCGGCTGCGTCCGCGCCAACAACGAAGACTATTTCATCAGCGACACGCAATCGGGTATCTTTGTGCTCGCCGATGGGATGGGCGGCGCCAATGCGGGCGAATACGCTTCCCGCCTGAGCGCGGAGATGATCTACGAATTCCTGCTGCAGGCCGGCCCCGAGGATGTTGAAGCCCTCGAGCGCGGCTTTCAGGAAGCGAATTGGGCGGTGCGCGAGGCGGCCAAAGGGAATCCTGAACTCGACGGCATGGGCACCACCCTGGTGGTCGTGCGCGAGCTCTCAGAAAACCAAGTGCAGGTGGGAAGCGTCGGAGACAGCCGCGCTTATCTGTCTTCAGGAGGCGAGCTGGTTCCTATCACGCAGGATCAAACGTGGGCGACGGAAGTCGGCGCGCGGCTTGGCCTCAGCGACGAAATTCTGCGCACGCATCCCATGAGGCACGTGCTCACGATGGCCGTGGGCACCTCCGATGAAGTGCGTATGCAGTCTCGAATCGTGCCGGTTGCCGCAGGCGATCAGATTCTTCTGTGCTGCGACGGCCTCCACGGGGTGGTCGATGAAAAAATAGTGCGCGAAACGTTGGATTCTTCGCAATCTTTGCCCGATAAGTGCCACTATCTCGTCGAAGCCGCGAAGCAGCAGGGCGGGCCGGATAACATTACGGTCCTTTTGATTCAGCTTACTTGAACTTCGCGGCCGTGGATGCAGCGATGAGAGTAGCTACCCGATTCTTCTCCGTTCTGTTGACGCCGCTGATTGCAGTCCTGCCGCTAGCGGCACAAACTCCCCTGGCCGTTGCGCCCGTCCCCTCCCAGACCGCTCCTCTGCGAATCAAAGTCGTCGACCGCGACGCCGCCACCGTCCCGCCGGGCTCCCGCGCACGGAAAGGCTACATGGTGGAGGTGACCGATGCTTCCGGCAAGCCGGTCTCCGGTGCTGCCGTTGTCTGCCGCCTACCCGATGCCGCTCCGACCGGAACCTTCGCTAAGGCCAGCCATTCCTCGGTCCTGTTTACCGGCGGCAACGGCCTCGCACACTTTTCGGGAATCCAATGGGGCGGCGAAGAGGGAACCGTCGTCCTGCGCGTGACCGCCAATAAAAGAGGCGCCCACGCCGGCATCCTAATCGAGCAAACGCTCGCGCGCGCCGCTGCCCCTGTTGCAACACCTGCCGTCTCCATAACTCCGAATCCGGCCCGCAAGCCTCAGCGCCCACTCCTTCCCCCTCGCGGGGTTAGTTTTGCGCCTCATGCGCTTCCCGCAATCGCACAACCGGAGGTGTCCGTCACCAAGCCTCCCGCAGGCGTGAAGAGCCGGCATAGCAATAAGAAGAAGTGGCTGATTCTGGCTTTGGTCGCGGGCGCAGCCGCGGGGGCGGTCGGTTTCGCCGCCAGAGGCAAGTCGTCCTCGAACTCCTCGTCCGCGCCGGTCCAGATGTCGATCGGCTCACCCACGATCAGCGTTGGGCAACCGTAATGAAGTTCCTCCTCCCGCTGGCCGTTCTGCCCCTGCTTGCGGCCCAGTTGAGCGCTCCCAAAGCAGGAAACGTTCGTTATGCCGACGGAGGCGTGCGTGCTGTTTACGGCTTCGACGCCGATTTCGTCCTCGGACCTACCTGGGCTAAGGCTTCCACCGTAGCCTTCTCCGAAAAAGGGGGTATTTTGGCTTTGCTTGGCAAAATCGAGCTGGTCCGGGCGGACCGCTCGGTTCTCGCCGAGTACCCCGCCCCGGACGCCCATCCGCTGCTCGGCATCAGCGACGGATTGAAGACCGCCATCGCCTGGCTCCCCAGCTCGGGCGCGCTCGTCTGGTGGACCGGATCGAGATTCCAGACCACCCAGCTCGCCGGCGTGCTGCCCGGAACGCCGACCTCCCTCCAAAGCGATGGAGCGATGGCGACATTTCTGGTCACAGCACCGGACGGAAGCGTCTTGCGCGTATCCGTCGATCTGGCGAGCGGCGATATCGACTCGGCCGATGTCGTCCTGGGCACCCGAGGCCCGGCGTATGCCGAAGGCGGGTTCGTCGTGTTCCGTAACCATCAGGGCCTTGCTGTCGAGCAGCCGAACGGCTCCATCCGCACCCTTCCTTACCCGGCCCCGGATTTACAGATTGAGCAGATGTCTTCCGGCTGGCTGCACATCCATTCCGCCGCCCTGAACCGCGATTGGGCGCTGCATCTGACGCGCTCGGTTTGCGCACTGTGGCGCTTGCCGGAGCCGGAGGCGGGGCAATGAAGATTCTTTGGATGTTGCTGCTTGCTTGCGGCGCCGCATGCGCGCAAGGCCCGCTGACGCTGGCGGTTTGCAGCTCCGGCTGCTCCAGTTCGGCGCCCATTTCCTTTCCGGATACGCCGCAGTACTCGGATAACAGCATTGAACTGGAATTTAGTAACTCATCTTCTTCGGCAGTGAGAATAGTTAACGTGTCGCTCAGCGATACCGTGGATTTTTATACGAATGCTTCGATCAACTACAACATTCCATCAGGAGAAAATGGGCCTTTTTTCCTGGCGTATTTTACGCCCCAAAACACAGGACCCGCCTCCGCTACCTTTACGGTTACCTACTGTACGCCCAGCTCTGAGGGGACGTGGTGCCTCGACACTCCAAAAACCGAAACGATAGCCACGCTTCAAGGCAACGGTACAGCTCCTCAGATCGTACTGACCTGCAGCGGGCAGTTTCAGCAGTGCGACGATACTCCTCTCACGCCCATAGCTACTTTACATTTCGGATTCGTTGCGGATGGCAGCTCCATCTCGGCCACATTTACCCTCAAGAACGATTCGCAATCCGCGGCTAATGTCTCCTTGCAAACAAGCGACCCATTTTCCAGCGATCCGTCCGCGCCGGTTCCCGCTACGGTCGCGGCAGGGAGTTCGACGACCTTTACTGTCGACTTCTCTCCTACCCAAGCCGGGCTCTCCCAGGCAACGCTTATCGCAGGCTCCAGTTCTTTCTCGTTCGACGGAAGCGGCATCGACGTCGGCCAGGGCGGAACACCTCTAAAATTCCAAGTGTGCGGCGACCAGTACTGCTCCAGCACAACTGCACTCTATACGCCATGGAACTTGCCGGATACCAGCGAGGGCGCGGAAACCCATCTGATCCTTCGACCCGTTAATCCGACCACTTCGAAAGTTAAGTTAATCAACGTTGCCTTTCAGCAAGACACCGAAGATTTCTCCATAACCAACGAGTATGTAGATGAAATAATCGCGCCCGGGGCAGCGGGCACGCCCTTCTCCGTCCACTTCACGCCTCAGAATACCGGCGGCCGGAGCGCTATTCTGGACGCTTTTTACTGTCTTCCGGATGCGTCAGGAAACTGCCCGGGGACGACCAGCCTGGTGGAAGCCGTGGTCAAGTTGCAAGGCAACGGCACTCCGCCGCAGGTCACTCTGACTTGCAGCGGATCTCCGCAATGCGACGGGACTCCGCTACGGCCGGCATCGATTCTGGATTTCGGCAGCGTTACGGTTGGCAGCACGGCTTCCATTACGTTTACGGTTACCAATAACTCTCAATCCGCGGTAAGCGTTGCTCTCCCGGAACCGGTCTATGGGTCGACCCCGTTTTCAGTTAGCCCCACGGGAATGTTACCCGCCTCGGTGTCGGCAGCAGGAAGCGCGACGTTCGTCGTGAACTTTACTCCCGGCTCTCCCGTGCTCTCGCAGTCGGCTATCGTGGTCGGCTCCAGCACGTTTCCTCTGCAAGGATTCGGCACAACAAGTACTGTTGATCCCCTCAGCCAGATCGTCGTCACGTATACAAATATGACCAAAGGCGATCCGAGTTACGGCGACCGGCTGACCGCGGAAGGCCCCGGCATCGATTTCGGCCAGGTGGTCTCCGGCGCATCGAAGACGTTCCAGGTTTCGGTGTGCAATCCCTATACCACGTATGGCGACGTAAGCATCTCCAAACTTGATGTTTCCGGCTCCGGGTTCACCGCCACGGGTATGCCTTCTCTGCCGGTCACCATTCCTCCAGCCGCTGATCCGAACGATTGCCAGACAGGCGCCGGCCCGGTTGATTTTGACCTGGAGTTCACGGCAGCAGGCGTCGGCAACAGCAGCGGTACGCTCACGATCGGCACACGGACCATCCCCTTGACCGCGCAGACGGTTGCTCCGCCATTGTCCGGCGTATCTTTCCAACTCAGTGAGGAGCCGCTGACGAGCGACCAGCAGCCGAATCTCACGCTCCAACTCGCCAGCCCTTCCCAAGGCACGCACGATGGAACTCTGACCATGACGTTTCAGCCGTCGGTACAAAGCGTCGGCGACGATCCGGCGGTCCGATTCCTGGCCACCAACGGACGCCAACTGAATGTGGAGTTCGCGACCGGTTCGCAAACCGGGACCTATAACAACCAGTCAGCTATCGCCTTTCAGACCGGAACGACGGCGGGCACTCTTACCTTCACACTGTCGGTTGCGGGTATACAAGTAGGTACAAAATCGTTCGATATCTCACCCGAAAAGGTGCACATCGCTTCGGCAACCGCCACGCTTAGTTCGCCGAATATCGTGGTTACGATCAATGGATACGACAATACTTACAGCGTGGGGCAGCTTTCGTTCACGTTTTACGACACTAAGGGAAACGTGATTGCGCCAGGAGCTATTGCGGTAGACGCGAGCTCGGACTTCCATCAGTATTTCTTCACGAACAACAAGGCCGGCGGAGCGTTCGCCCTGCAGGCCAGTTTTCCCGTCCTAAATGGAGACGCCAGCGGCGTTGGCTCCGTCTCGGTCACGCTCAACAACTCAGAGGGTTCGGTCACTACCAAGCTCACCGTGCAATAGCGGCCTTTACGCTACCGTAAGAGCATGCCGCCGATTGCGCTGACCATTGCCGGCTCGGATCCGAGCGGCGGCGCCGGCATTCAGGCCGACCTCAAGACCTTCCATCAATTCGGAGTCTATGGCGAGGCCGTGATTACGCTGGTAACGGCGCAAAATTCGCATTCGGTCTTGCGCGTCGAACCGCTCGCGCCGGATCTGGTTTCCGAGCAGATCGAAGCCGTGATCTCCGACATGCCGCCTGCCGCGGCCAAGACCGGCGCGCTTGGCAGCGCCGAGATCGTCGAGGCGATCGCGGACCTGGCGGCGAGATTCACGTTTCCTCTGGTGGTCGATCCGGTTTTGATCAGCAAACACCAAACGCGGCTGCTGCCGAAAGAGGCCGAGCAAGCCCTGAAAGAGAAGTTATTTCCGTGCGCAGCGCTCGTCATGCCCAATATTCCCGAGGCTGAAGCGCTGACCGGCATCGATATTCACGGGAAGGAGCAAATGCTTGTAGCGGCTCGCAAGCTCTTCGAGATGGGCGCCAAAGCCGTGCTCGTCAAAGGCGGCCATTTGGAGGGAGATCCGGTGGATGTGCTCTTCGACGGCCGGGCCGCCGAATACAAGAGCCCGCGTATCGACACGCCGCACACACACGGAACCGGCTGCGCCTATTCGGCGGCCATCACCGCTTGCCTCGCGCTCGGCATGCCGCTCCGCGACGCCATTCCCGCTGCTCGCCGTTTCGTACAATCCGCTATCCGCTCCGCCCCCGGCTTAGGCTCCGGTAGCGGCCCGCTGAACTTTTTCGCCAGCACGCCGAAATCGAGCGGGTGAATCGCCGCGGACCGGTGGCATTTGTTGAGTATGCTGGGCGAGGATGCCTTCGCTCGAGCAACTCCTCATCGTTACCGGCGTGCTGCTGTTGCTTGCCGTACTGGCGAGTAAGGCCTCCAACAAGCTTGGCATTCCGGCTCTTTTACTATTCCTTTTGATTGGCATGGTCGCGGGGTCCGAAGGGCCAGGCAAGATCCCGTTTGACAATGCATCGCTGGCTCAGTTTGCTGGAGTGATCGCGCTTGCTTTCATTCTTTTTGCCGGAGGGCTTGACAGTTCCTGGCCCTCGGTTTCACCCGTACTATGGCAAGGCTTAAGCCTGGCGTCAATCGGCGTCTTCCTCACGGCGTTCCTGGCGGGTTCGTTCGCCGCATATCTTTTCAACCTCAGTTGGCTTCAGGGTTTATTGCTCGGCTCCATTGTTTCCTCGACCGATGCGGCTGCCGTATTTTCGGTCCTCCGCTCGCAGCGTATTTCTTTGAAAGGTCGAATGCAGCCGCTCCTCGAGTTTGAATCCGGCACCAATGATCCGATGGCGGTGTTTTTAACGTTGGGGCTCGTTCAGGTGCTAACATTGCCCGGCCATGGTCTCGTCTTACTCGTTCCCCTCTTTGCGGAACAGATGGGCATCGGGGCTGTTGTGGGGTTCGCCGCGGGCAAATCCGGCGTTTGGCTTATGAATTGGATCAAGCTCGATGTCGAAGGCCTCTATACCGCGATCACTGTCTGTATTGTCCTGCTCGGGTATGGTGTTACTGCGGCTCTGGGAGGAAGCGGTTTCCTGGCAGTGTATCTTGCGGGCCTGGTCATGGGCAATTCCGATTTTGTACACAGGCGCAGCCTGACCCGATTTCACGACGGACTATCTTGGCTCATGCAGATCGCCCTGTTTCTCGTTTTAGGACTCCTGGTCTTTCCCTCGCGGCTGATCCCTTTGGCGGCTGTATCGGTGCTGTTCACGTTCTTCCTGATTGTCGTCGCGCGGCCGGTCAGCGTGTTTGTCGCGCTTGCACTTGCAAAGCTACACTTTCGGCAGAAGCTATTCGTATCCTGGGTTGGGTTGCGCGGCGCCGTTCCCATCGTCCTGGCGACGTTTCCTCTCCTGGGCGGCGTGCCGCAGGCCGATCTGTACTTCAATATCGTCTTCTTTACCGTTGCGATCTCTGTATTGGTGCAAGGCACGACTATAGGATGGGTCGCAAAACGGCTCAACCTGGAAATTCCGTCAAGTGGCACGGACCGGCGATTCCCTCCAGGCGTTGCCGAAATATGGATCGGGCCCGAATCGCCGGCAGCCGGCAAGCAGTTGGTTACCCTTCATATTCCACGAGACGCTCATATTATGCTGCTTGCTCGCGGATCGGAGCATCTTTTACCGCGAGGCAGCACAATTCTAAATGTAGGCGACATTCTCTCCGTCGTCGCCACCCCCGAAGCGCTGGCGAAAGTCCGGGCTATTCTGGGCACCAACTCCAAAAGCTGACCGCTAATAGCTAACAGCTTCTTTTAATACTTCGGGACGCTGGGATCGACTTTATCGCTCCAAGCTGTGATGCCGCCGGTCATGTTGAGTACATGTTTAAAGCCGTGCTGCTTCAGCAGATCCGTCGCTTTCTGGCTGCGGCCGCCGGTTTTGCATTGCATAATATATTCCGCGTTCGGATCGAGTTCGTTCAGACGCTTCGGCAGTTCGCCGAGCGGGATCAGCTTCGAGCCCGGGATACGTCCAATCTGGTACTCGTGCGGCTCGCGCACGTCGATGAGCACGAAATCCTCGCCGCGGTCAATTTTCTGTTTCAATCCAACGGCATCGATCGCATCGCCCGCGGGCGCAGTTTGCCGCAAACCACAGAATTCCTGATAATCGATAAGCTTCGTAACCGTCGGATGGTCTCCGCAAACCGGGCAGTTGCGGTCGCGCCGCAAATGCAGCTCGCGGAATCGCATCCCCAACGCATCGAACAGCAGCAGGCGATTCTTCAGCGTTTCGCCCTTGCCCAAAATGATCTTGATGGCTTCGATCGACTGAATGATCCCGATCATGCCGGGCAGCACGCCCAGCACGCCACCTTCGGCGCAGCTTGGCACCAATCCCGGCGGTGGCGGCTCGGGATACAGGCAGCGGTAGCACGGCCCGTCTTCATAAGCGAAGACAGTCGCCTGTCCTTCAAAGCGATAGATCGATCCGTATACGTTCGGCTTCTTCAGCAGCACGCAGGCATCATTTACTAAGTAGCGCGTGGGGAAATTATCCGTGCCGTCGATCACTAAGTCGTAATCCTTCAGGATTTCGAGCGCGTTCGAACTGTTCAGCGCAGTGTCGAATTTATCGACCTGCACATTCGGGTTGATGTCGTGGATGCTGTCGGCGGCAGAATCAAGCTTCTTGCGGCCTATGTCCTTCGTACCGTGAATCACCTGCCGCTGCAGGTTTGACGCGTCGACGAGATCGTAATCGACGATGCCGATCCGGCCCACGCCTGCCGCCGCCAAGTACAAGCCGGCGGGTGCGCCGAGGCCGCCGGCGCCGATCATCGCGATCTTCGCCTGCTTCAGCTTCACCTGGCCTTCCACGCCCACTTCGGGCAGAAGCAAATGCCGGCTATAGCGCGCGAGCTCTTCATTTGAGAGCCCTGTCGTCTGCGCCTCGGCGACGCTGGTTGCACCGCCCGCGATGCTGGGCACGATCGAGATGGTTTCGCCGCCTTTCAGCTTGGTCGCGTCCTTTTCCAAGTAACGAATGTCCTCGTCGTCCAGATAGACATTCACAAAACTGCGCAGCTTGCCCTGATCGTTGAACAGATTCCGGCGCATCTCCGGGTACTGCTTCGTCAAATGGTCCAGCGCCTCGCCTACCGTCGCGCCGTTCGCTTCTACGGCATCCTTCTGCTCGGTAAACTGGCGCAGGGCCGTCGGGATTAGCACTTTGGCCATATCAATTCCTCTTTCTCCGCCCGCGTTTGGTCGGCATCGGGCAAAAAGCTATTTGCATGATTGAAAGTTCCGTTTTGAATCGAGAGCACAGCGAACGAATACCAAGGACACGAGTTCTTCAAGTCCGTCTCCGAAAAATAGGCGTCGCAGTCGGGATGCGAATGGAAAATCCCGATCATATCCAGCCCGCGCTCGCGTGCCGCGCGTTCGGCCGAGAGCAGATCTTCCGGGCGAAGCTCATAGCGCTGCGCCTGCTCGCCTGCGTAGGCATTCTGAAGCGGAATCGCTTCGGTAACGACCTTCTTCTCACCCTGAATATGCCCCAGCATGGCGCCGCAGCACTCGTTCGGATACGTGCGCTCAGCATGCAGCACCATCGCCTGCCAGGGTTTGGTCTCGATTTCAATCATTCCAAAACGACTCGCTTAAATACTTCTGACCGCCATCGCACAAAATGGTGACAATCGTGCCGCGCTCTCCCGCGGCGGTAAGTTCGTCCGCGATGCGGCTGGCGGCCAGCACGTTCGCGGCCGCCGAAACGCCTACCAGCAGCCCTTGATCGCGCGCCAGTCGCCGGGCAGTTTCGTAAGCGTCTTCGGTTTCGATCCACATGTTGTCGTCGGCGAGATCCGGATCGTAAATCGCGGGCTTAATCGAACTCGGCATATGCTTAGTGCCCTCCAGTCCGTGTAACGGCGAGGCGGGCTGAACCGAGATGCAGCGCACTTTCGGCACTTCTTTTCGCAGCCTCCGCGTGATGCCGGTGAAGGTGCCCGTGGTTCCCAGGGCGGCGACGAAATGGGTCACCGCGCCTCGAGTCTGCTCGATGATTTCCGGTCCCGTGGTCTCGAAGTGCGCCTGCCAATTCGCCGGATTGCTGTATTGATTCGGATAAAAATAGGCATCCGGATTGTCGTTATAAATCTGATGGCAGACCCGCTGCGCCCCATCCGAGCCCTCGCCGGCATCGGTCAGCACCAGTTCCGCTCCGTAAGCCTTCAGAATCTGTTTGCGCTCGGGCGAGGCGTTCGCCGGCAGGCACAATTTGACCCGGTAACCCTTGCTCGCGCAGATCATCGCGTAGGCGATTCCCGTGTTCCCGCTGGTCGAATCAATCAAAATCTTGCCGGCAGTAAGCTGTCCGCTTTCCTCGCCGCGCCGGATCATATTGAATGCCGGCCGATCCTTTACCGAACCTCCCGGATTGAAAAACTCCGCCTTGGCGAAGACCCGCGCCTCGCCCCGGCTCGCGAGTGGGATGGCCAGCAGCGGGGTGTTGCCGATTCGGCTCAGCAAATCGGAGTGCGCCAGGGACTGTGCGACGGCGGTCATCTAGTTCTAGTGTAATGTCTATCGGTTTGATGGACAAAGCTGCCCCGAGGGTGCAAAATGCCGCTACGCCCATAAATCACTGGAATCTCTTGTGATAGTCTCAGTGGCGAGTTTGCCTTATCGCTGCTGACAGGAGCTTGCAATCGCCGTGTGCCGCTGTGTACTGCTCTCGCTGTTCATCGCAACGGCTCAGGCAGGACTTTCTGCACCCGCGAGCCCGGCAAAGCTCCAAATTCGACTCGAAACTTACCTGACCAGCTACACCTCGCACCGAGGCTCGCCCTTCAAAGCCGTTGTGATTTCTCCGTTGGTTGAGAACGGCCAGATTTTGATTCCCGCAAGGAGCGTAGTTTACGGGACGGTGCGACGCGCCACTCCTGTGCGCCTGGGCATCATTCATGAGCGGGCCGGATTGGATCTAAACTTCTTGCGGTACAAAACGCCCGGCGGCCGCGAATTTCCTCTCTCGGCGAAGCTTGCCGCCATCGACAATGCGCGCGAACAGGTTACGAAAAAGGGGCGGATCAAGGGAGTTTTGGCGGCTCAAGCGCCGGATGAAGTGTTCAACGGCGTGTGGGATAAACCTTCGTTCGGTATGTTTTTCCATTCGCTCGAAGGCTTAAGGGGGCTGAGCTACGAGATTTCGGAGACTTGGCCGATGGGCCCGGTGGGGCCGGCTGTTCTGATGGGAGTGCGCTGCTTTCTCATTCGCTTTCCGGAGCCGGAGATCCACTTGCCTCCGGGAACGGATATGACCATTCTGGTGGATAAAGCGAACACGGCATTCGCCCCCAAGCCGGATCCGCCTGCTCTCGAACCGCCTGCTGCGCTGGCCGAATGGCTCCGCAGCCAGCCTTCGGCAGTGGAGAAGCCCGATGGCCGGCACGTTGCAGATACGATTAATCTGGCGTTCCTTGGCTCGCGGCAGCAATTGAGGAATGCCTTCCGCGTTTCCGGCTGGTACCGACCGGTTCCCAAAACTTTCAAATCCTTTTCCCGCTTTTGCCTGGACTTCGACCGCAAAAAGCGCTACCCGCGAGCGCCTGTCTCCACGCTGCTTTACCGCGGCAAACCTCCCGATCTGGTCTTCGAAAAATCTCTGGACAGCGTTGCCAAGCGCGACCATGTACGCATCTGGAGTACCGGATTTTCCCATGGCCGCGAGATCTGGCTCGGTGCGGCGACTCACGATATCGGGGTCAGATTCAATTTCAGAACTTTTTTATTCACCCATCGGGTGGATCGGCATATCGACGCGGAACGCGCCACCCTGGTGACCGATCTCCGTTTTTCCGGCTGTTCCCATGCCGCCATGTATGCGCAAGGAAACGGCAGCACCGTTCCCGCGTGGAAACACTCGCCGATCACCGACGGCCGCATCGCCGTTCTCTCCTTGCAAAGCTGCAGCGCGCCGGTAGGCCCGGATCCACAGCCACCGCCGAAGCTCGCCGGAAACAAGGCAAGCCGGCTCGCCCGCCGGATCATTCTGGAAACGCGCAACTACGCGCTTCGCGAGAACGTTTATTACTGGGCCTATGAAATCATTCGCCATCGCGGCAGGTAGATGCGCTAGCCCTGCGGGGACGCACCAGCTCGCTGCGCCGCCACTCGTGCGCGGATCTGGGCGGCGATCCGCTCGCGTATTTTGGCAACCTTTTGCCGGCCATCCGGGGTCGCATCGATCAGCTTCTCCAGATTGGCCAGATATCCAGGATGAAATGTAGCGCGCGCCTCTGTCAAAAACGGCTCGATTTTCGCGAACGTAGCCAGATGCTCTCCGTTTGTATCATTGAAGAGCTCTTGGCTGATAGCTCCATGGTTGACCAGGCCTGCCGCCATTTCCCAATAGCTGAGCACCATGCGGAGATAGGCGCTCTTATCGGTGGACATGGCCTGGGTAATATCCGCCATGGATTCCGGGTTGAAATCACGGAAATACCACTCGCGCGCCTTGCGCAGCGTCTCTTCGCGGCGCAATTCGTAAAGCTTCAGGATCAGACCTGCTTCTTCCTGTTTGGACATACGCATTTCGATGCACAACCGGAGGGCAGGATGCGGAAAATTCTGCTAAAATTGACCCTCCGGCCCGCGTATGCTAGCGTGAGTAAATGAAGGGGGACGGCGCGCACAGGCTTGGTGCGTCCTACGAAAGCCGCTGTTAGTCCCTTCTCGTCCGGAACGATCCACATGCAAGAAACGGCTCGGGAACTCGCTCATCTGCTGTTGAAGTCGGTGCCGACGATTATCTTTTTCCTCGGGCTGATCGCTTACCTGAATTACATTTTCTTCAGGCCGATGAAGCGGATGCTGGAAGAACGCAAGCAATCCACCGAAGGGGTGAGGGAACTGGCGCGCCAGGCTTTCGAAGCCGCCGAGCGGAAAAACTCGGAATTCGAACAGGCTTTGCAAATCGCGCGGGCGGAGCTGCATCGCGAGCGCGAAGTGCTGCACCGGCGCTGGGCGGCCGAACAGGTCGAGCAGATCGCTAAAGCGCGCGCCGAAGCAGACGCCAGGATCGAGCAGGCCAAACACGAAACTGACGAAGAAGTGCGCCGGGCCCAGGCCGAATTGGAGAGCCGGGTGCAAAGCCTCGGTGAGGACATCGTTCACGCCCTGCTGGCACGGAGAGCCGCCTAAGTGCATAACCGACGCTTCTGCATTCCCCTGCTCGCAGGGCTGCTGTTTTCGGCCGCCGCGCTGCATTTAAGCGCGCAGCCGGCCGCAGCCGGGGGGAGCCCCGGGCCCGATACGGTTTCGCTGTTGAAGATCTTCAACACCGGGCTGTTCTTCGCCTTTCTCGCCTGGCTCATCTACAAATACGCTCCGAAATTCTTTCAAGCGCGGTCACTTGCGATTCAGAAGGCTATCGAAGAAGCCACCGGCCTGAAGATCGAGGCCGAATTCCGCCACTCGGAAATCGACCGCAAAATGGCCACGCTGCCGGAGGAAGTTCGCAAGCTGCGGGCGCGGGAGGCCGCCGAACGACAGCGCGATCATCGCCGTTTTCAGCGCGAAACCGAAGGTGCGATCACCCATGTCTGGCGCAATGCGCAAGCCGAAATCGAGGCCTATTGGCTGCAGGGAATGCGCCAAGTCAAGGAGCGCACCGCGGATCTGGCGCTGCAATTCGCCGAACAACATGTTCCCGAGCGGATAGGATCGCGAGAATCGGAGGAATCCGTGCGCGATGTCATTCATTTAGTCGGCCAGGAAGACCATCGCGGAGGCAAATCCCGATGATGAATTTCCTGGCGGTTCATTATGCCGGCGCCCTGGCGGATGCTGTATTTGCGACGGGCTCCGGCCTGGCACCCGAGCAAGCGGCCCAGCAGTTTCACAATGCCGAAGCCGCGATTTCCGCCTCTTCGGATTTGCAGACGGCGCTGGCTTCGCCCGCGGTCACCAAGTCCAGGAAGATGGCCATCATGTCGGATCTCGCCAAGCAGATGGGCCTGCACCGGCTGCTCACCAATTTCCTGCTGGTCGTCACCAGCCATCGCAGAATGGCCGAGCTTGCGCACATCCGCACCGAATTCGAGCGCATAGTGGACGAGCGCCTGGGCTGGATTCCGGCGGAAATCGCTTCGGCACGCGACCTCACCGCCGAGCAACGCGGCGAAATCGAGCGCTCTTTGGCCGACCGCTTGCGCAAGCGCATTCGCGCTTCTTACCGTACGGATCCGGCGCTGCTCGGTGGGGTTCGCGTGCGCGTCGCCTCGCGAGAATACGATGCCACTGTGCGCGGTAGGCTCGAAAGCATGCGCCGCCGCTTGGTGGGATCGCTCTAATAGTGTTAAGGGGAAGGAATGGCTCAGATCAGGGCAGACGAGATTTCTCGTGTACTGCGGGCAGAGATTGAAAACTTCGACGCGATTGCGAACGTCGCGGAAACCGGCTACGTCATCAGCGTCGGCGATGGCATCGCCCGCATTTACGGCCTTGAGAACGTCATGGCGGGCGAGCTCGTCGAACTGGGCCCGGATACGGCCGGTCTCGCCCTCAACCTCGAAGAAGATCAGGTCGGCGTGGTGCTGCTGGGCGACTTCGGCAATGTCAAAGAAGGCGATCAGGTCCGCCGCACCGGCCGGATTATGTCGGTTCCGGTCGGCGAAGCGCTGATCGGCCGCGTTGTGGACGCTCTCGGCCGCCCCATCGATGGGAAAGGCGACATCGATGCCCAATCCTTCAATCCGCTGGAACGCCTGGCACCGGGCGTGGTGGACCGCCAGCCCGTCAAGCAGCCGCTGCAAACCGGCATCAAAGCCATTGACACCATGGTGCCCATCGGCCGCGGCCAGCGCGAGCTCATCATCGGAGACCGCCAGACCGGGAAAACCACCATCGCGCTCGACACCATCATCAATCAGCGCGGGCAGAACATGATCTGCGTCTACGTGGCCATCGGGCAGAAACGCTCCACCGTGGCGCAGGTGGTCAGAACGCTCGAACAGCATCGCGCCATGGATTACACCATTGTCGTGGCCGCGACCGCCTCCGACGCCACGCCGATGCAGTATATTGCCCCCTATGCCGGATGCGCCATCGGCGAGTATTTTCGCGATTCCTCCCGTCACGCTTTGTGCGTGTACGACGATCTGTCGAAGCACGCCGCCGCCTATCGCGAAATTTCGCTGCTGCTGCGCCGCCCGCCCGGACGCGAAGCCTATCCCGGAGACGTGTTCTATTTGCACAGCCGCTTGCTGGAGCGTGCCGCGAAATTGTCGGACGAAAAGGGCGGCGGTTCCTTGACCGCGCTGCCGTTCATCGAAACGCAAGCGGGCGACGTCTCGGCCTACATTCCGACCAACGTCATCTCCATCACCGACGGCCAGATCTATCTCGAAACCGACCTCTTCAATGCCAATATCCGGCCGGCCATCAACGTGGGCCTTTCGGTGAGCCGCGTCGGCGGCAGCGCGCAGATTAAGGCCATGCGCAAGGTAGCGGGCACCCTGCGGCTCGATCTCGCTCAATTCCGTAACCTGGAAGCCTTCGCGCAGTTCGGTTCCGATCTCGACAAGGCTTCCCAGGACCAGCTCAATCGAGGCAAGCGGCTGGTGGAGATCTTGAAACAAGGCCCCTATTCGCCCGTTCCTGTCGAGAAGCAGGTCGCCATCGTATTCGCCGGAACCAACGGCTATCTGGACGACCTGCGCGTGGAAGATGTGCGGCGCTTCGAGCGCGAGCTTTACGAGTTTCTCGATACCGCCCAATCGGGTCTGCTCGAAACCATCCGCGAACGGCAGGAGTTGAACGACGATGTCAGACAGGAGCTGAGCGAAGCGCTTCGCGAATTCAAGCAAGGTTTCCAGGCCGCGAGAGAGCCGAAACCCGAGGACAAGCCGGCGCAGAAAACCGGCCAGCCGCCGGCCGCGGGCCCCACCTCCAACGGCGCCGGTCCCGGCACGCAACCGAATCAACCTAATCCCGAAGCCGCAAAAGCCGAAGTGCGGGCCTAGCCCATGCCGAGTCTTGTCGACATCCGGCGCCGCATCCGCAGCGTCCGCAATACCCAGCAGATCACCAAGGCCATGAAAATGGTCTCGGCCGCCAAGCTGCGCCGCGCCCAGGGGCGGGCCGTGGAGTCGCGGCCTTACGCCCGCATGCTCGAGCACATACTGCCGCATATTGTCGGCATCGCGGCCCAAACCGAATCGCCGGATTTCGCCCCGCTGCTGGCGGCGCGGGAAGAGGAGCGCATTCAACTGGTCGTCGTCAGCAGCGATCGCGGCTTAGCCGGCGCTTTCAACGCCAACCTGTTCCGCATGGCGCACCGCTTTATCGATGAACACAGCAGCGCGGCCATTCGCGTGGAGGCCATCGGCAAGAAGGCGCGCGATTATTTCCGCAGACGCAATTTTACCCTGACGGGCGAACATATCGGGATCGTGGAAAAGCCGTCTTACGAAAAAGCGGCTGAAATCGCGCGTAAACTGGTCGAGACCTTCCGTAAGGCGGAAGTCGACGCGGTGTACGTCGCCGGCAACGAATTTAAGACCGTCATGGCGCCCAATCTCGTCCTGCGCAAGCTGCTTCCGGTAAAGCTGCCCGAAGGCGGCGATCCGGTCGCGTTTATTGAGGAGCAGGATCCCGAGCGAATGCTGCGTCTGCTGCTGCCGCGTTATGTCGAGATGGAGATCTACCGCGCCATGCTCGAATCGAATTCCGCTGAACATGCCGCTCGCATGACGGCCATGGATACGGCGACCTCAAACGCAAACGATGTGATCGACTCGCTGACGCTGAATCTGAATCGTGCCCGCCAGGCGAATATCACACGCGAGATTATCGAAATTGTCGGCGGCGCCGCCGCGCTCGGATAGTTAAACAGCTATTAGCTGTTAGCTGTTAGCTGAAGAAGGAGAGATCCTATAGTTTTATGCCCCAAACCCCAGTAGAAGGCCGCGTCGTCCAAGTCGCCGGGCCCACCATCGAGGTCCAGTTCCCCGAAGGCCACGTGCCCAAAATTTTCAACGCGGTGCATGTGACCAGCGAAGGCTTCGATGTTCCCGTCGAGATCGATATTACGGCCGAAGTGGCGCAGCATATCGGCGAAGGGCGCGTGCGCACTATCGCCATGGAACCGACTGACGGCGTCGTGCGCGGCATGAAAGCGCAGGATTTAGGTGAACCGATCACCATTCCCGTCGGCCGGCAGACGCTCGGCCGCGTGCTCAACGTGCTCGGCCAGCCTGTGGACAACCGCGGCCCGATTGAAACCGAGCAGCACGCCTCCATTCACCGTCCCGCGCCCGAGTTCGAGGAGCAGGGCACCGAGCTGGAAATGTTCGAGACCGGCATCAAGGTCATCGATCTGCTCGAACCCTATCTGCGCGGCGGAAAGATCGGCTTGTTCGGCGGCGCCGGCGTCGGAAAGACCGTCATCATTCAGGAACTGATTAACAACATCGCCATGAAGCACGGCGGCGTCTCGGTTTTCGCCGGCGTGGGCGAGCGCACGCGCGAAGGCAACGATCTCTGGCTCGAAATGCAGGAGGCTGGAATCGTCGATCCGAGCGACTGGCGCAAGTCGAAAGTGGCGCTGGTTTACGGGCAGATGACCGAGCCACCCGGCGCCCGCCTGCGTGTCGGCCTGACCGGCGTCACCGTGGCCGAATATTTTCGCGACGAAGAAGGTCAGGACGTACTGCTGTTCATCGACAATATTTTTCGTTTCACCCAGGCCGGTTCGGAAGTCTCGGCGCTGCTCGGGCGCATGCCGTCCGCGGTCGGCTATCAACCGAATCTTGCCAGCGAAATGGGCGACTTACAGGAGCGCATTACTTCCACCAAGCGCGGCTCGATTACTTCCGTACAGGCGATTTACGTGCCCGCCGACGATTACACCGATCCGGCGCCGGCCACCACCTTCGCCCACCTGGACGCGACGACCAATCTTTCCCGCTCGATTTCGGAGCTGGGCATTTATCCCGCCGTCGATCCGCTGGCTTCCACTTCCCGCATTCTCGATCCGAATATCGTCGGCGAGGAGCACTACAACGTGGCGCAGCAGGTGAAGCAGGTTCTGCAACGCTATAAAGACTTACAAGATATCATCGCAATTCTCGGCATCGACGAATTGAGCGACGAAGATAAACAGACCGTCGCCCGCGCGCGGCGCATCCAGCGCTTCCTCTCGCAGCCGTTCCATGTCGCCCAGCAGTTTACCGGCAGGCCGGGTAAGTACGTCAAGTTAGAAGACACTATTCGCAGCTTCAAAGAGGTTGTCGAAGGCAAGCACGACCATCTACCCGAGCAGGCGTTTTATATGCAGGGCGCGATCGGCGACGTGGTCGAAGCTGCCGAAAGAATGTCGAGCCAGCAGCAGAGCTAGCCCGCCATGGCCGATACGTTTCAGTTGGAAATCGCGACTCCCGAGCGCCGCATCACCGGCGAACCTGTGCACGACGCGCTGCTGCCCGGCGAAGAAGGCTACTTCGAGGTCTTGCCGGACCACGGCGCGCTTCTCAGCATCCTCGATCCCGGCGTTGTGAGCTATCGCAACGAGGCCGGGACGCATATCTTTGTGATCGACGGCGGCTTTGTCGAAGTGCTGGACAATTGCGTGCGGGTGCTGACCAACCATGTGCAGCCGGCCGCGGAGATCGACGCCGCAAGCGCCCGCCGCGAAATGGAAGAGACCTCGAAGGCGGTAGGCCGCGCCCAGGAGCAACCGGAGGCCGAACGCGCCATGCACGCCTACAAATTAGCCCGCGGCCGCGTAGCCGCCGCCGAGCGGTTTGCGGCGCAAGGCTGACGCTCTCATCCGCCGCAAACCAACCGCGGCGACGCACCGAATTCAAGATACCGAATCACCCCGGGGGCGGATGGATCGACCGGCTTCGATAGCAGCGCCCCGATTTTCTGCAATCACGGCCATTGCGAAAAGAGTGGCACGATTCTTCGCTGCGCTAACCTGAAAGAGAAATGGCGTATATCGGCGAAGTAATCGACGGAGCAGCAGCGATTGCCAAGGGCATGGGAGTGACGTTCCGGGAATTGTTCTCTCCCGCAATCACCGAAGAGTATCCCGACGCTCCAGCCGTATTGCAGGAGCGGTTCCGCGGCGCGCACGTGTTGCAGCGCGACGAAAACGGGCTCGAAAAGTGCGTCGCGTGTTTTCTTTGCGCGGCGGCATGTCCAGCCGACTGCATTTATATCGAAGCCGCCGAGAATACCGAGCAGCAACGCATCAGCGGCGGCGAACGTTACGCGAAGGTCTATAATATCGATTACAATCGCTGTATCTTTTGCGGCTATTGCGTCGAAGCGTGCCCCACAGACGCCATCACGCACGGCCACGGATTCGAACTCGCCAGCTATAACACCTCGACACTGATCTATCGCAAAGAGCAGATGCTGGTTCCGCTGCCCGAAGGCGGCCAGCCGGCGCCACAGCACAATCCGGTTCCGGCCGGAGCCGAGTCGGTTCAGTTTAAATAGCGATCAGCTTTCAACAGCGCATCCGGCTGGAAGCCGCTTTACGTAGTCTTCGCTATATCGATTCAACTGTCCGCATTTCCTGACAAACTTGCGACTTTGCAGCGCCGCGAAGCCGGAATGGCACACACCCACAGTTCCGCCGCCCTCAGGAACGCACCTTTTTGGCGGACGAGCGCGACCAGGCCACCATTTGTTCGGCGGCTTGATCTGGAAACACGAGTCGCTCATCCGGGTCGTTTTCGAAGGCAACGGATACCGCTGCGCGACCCGGAAAGTGTATGGCAACGGCGGCCAGTGCAACCCGACCCGTCTTTTCGCAATCCACGCTGCCGATGGATCAGGACATTCTCGATCGGTTATTCGGAGAAGAGGTGCGAGCCGGAAGGATCACGGATCCAGGCTCGAGCCGGTGTAAGTGGAAATACCAGCTTATTTTTTCTTACGTTTCCTTGCATTTTTTCTGTTGACAGCGGATCGGGCGGGCCTTAAAATCCACTTAGCTTCAGTACAAACTTAGTTGAAGGCGTAAGCATCGATGGTAGACTGCTTACACTTCAGAAAAGGGGTTCTTATGCCACGGAGAGTTCTCCCTCTTTGCATAGGGGTTGCGGCTTTCTTCGCAATTTCCTTCTCGTCACCAGCTCAACAGGTTACGGCCGCGATTACCGGCAAGGTGACCGATCCTTCCGGCGCTCCCATAGCGGGCGCCAAAGTGACCGCAACGGATACGGCGCGAGGCACGCAATGGCCAACCACGACCAACGGCGATGGCGCTTTCAATCTGCCTCGTCTGCCTATCAGCACTTACGACGTGAAAGTAACGGCGTCTGGCTTTGCCACGGCCACCCAGTCGAACATCCTGCTCCAACTCAACCAGGTTGCCCGGCTGGATATTCAGATGCAACTCGGCTCGGTGACGCAGACGGTTGAGGTAACGAGCGCGGCGCCGCTCTTGCAGACGCAATCGACACAGATTGGCGAGGTGATCAACGCGGCGACTAACGCGAATCTACCGCTGGCGACGCGCAACTACGTCCAGTTGACGCTGCTGGCGCCCGGGAGTGTCAATCCCGACCCATCCACGTTCAAGAGCGGCCTGACGACCTCTTCGAGCGGCCGGCCCAACGTAAATGGAAACCGCGAGCAAGCGAATAATTTCATTTTGGACGGCCTCGAAAACAACCAGGTCTCCGATAATCTGGTCGGCTACGCTCCGGCGGTAGATGCGATTGCGGAGTTCAACGAAATCACCCTTACCGCGCCGGCGGATTTCGGCAACTATATGGGCGGAATCATTAACGCCAGCACGAAATCCGGGACGAACAACTTCCATGGCGACGCTTACGAATTCTTCCGCAACGACAAATTGAACGCCAACTCCTGGTCCAACAATTTCAATGGCCTGAGCCGCTCCATCACACGCTGGAACAATTTTGGCGGGTCGCTGGGCGGCCCGATCAAGAAGAACAAACTTTTCTTCTTCGCCGATTATCAGGGATCGCGCCTGGATACGCCACCCAGCGCGGAAACGACCACGGTCTACACAGCCCTGGAGCGCACCGGCGATTTCTCCGAGGCAGGCGTTCAACTCTACGATCCGTTCTCCGCGGTCAACGGTGGCCCACGTATGCCCTATGCAGGTAACAAAATTCCCTCTACCGAGTTCAGTCCGGCAGCGGCTAAGGTTCTGTCGTCGCAGTATTATCCGCAGCCGACATCT
>DASVGP010000203.1:0-3220 GCA_036379475.1 Bryobacteraceae bacterium
CCGACCGCCCGGAAAATCTCCAGTGTATCTGCGGATCCCCGCCGCCCCTACCAAATTTCCTTTGAATTCAAGGAGATAAAAATCCTTGGGGGTCAATAAGGGGGCACTAAGCAACTTGTGACGCCAACACGAGGCGAACGACTTTCCGATGCCGAGGGCGAGAGTTAGGATGGCGACGGCGGTGAAGCGCCTGCGCTACAACTACCACCCGGACAGCGATCTTTACATCATCTATAATGTCGGAACCCAATTCGCCAGCCTCGCGTCCGCGAACCCGCCGCAAGTGCGCGAAACGCGATTCGCCGTCAAGTACACGTATTCTTTTTCTCCGCGTTTCTAGAGTCGTGGTTTTTAGCGCACCGATCAATCATCGACATGGGCCAGAACGGGTCGGCCCACGACCGGCAACGTGCCGTGTCGCTGAGTTTAACCTTCGCAGAAAACGGTGGCCTGGAGAACGCCGAAACAGCGCGCGGGATGTCGCCGGTGTTGGATATCGCTTCCCTCAAACATAGGCGAAGAGCGTTCAGTGGTTCCGCGTTTGAACGCTTTAACTGATCTTGGACAGTTGGAACCTAAAAAAGCGGGTCGTCCAAGGTAACGGGGGCAGCGCACTCAGCGCCTTCATTCTTCGAGTTGTTGAGCTTCCTGCTCACAGGATACCGGCGCATTTGGTCTGCGTCGTATGGCTTGAGAATCTCCTTGATGGCATCAAAATCCGTCACGTCTGGATCGAGCCAAATATCATATTTGTCGGGCGTTACAATCACAGGCATGCGGTCGTGCATCTCAGCTATGAGAGAATTTGGTGTCGTTGTCAGGATCGTGCAGCTCTCGATGACTTCGCCGCCGGGACTCTTCCACTCGTCCCACAATCCGGCGAGTGCAAACACATCGCCTTCCCCCACTTCAAAACAGTACGGCTGCTTAACGCGGCCCATCGCTCGCCACTCGTAGAATCCGTCAGCGGGAATCAAACAGCGTTTCGTTAAGATGGAGTTGCGAAAAGCAGGCAACTTCGTGACCGTTTCCGACCGCGCGTTGAGTGTTCGATTGCCGATGCTTGTGTCTTTAGCCCAAGAAGGAATGAGGCCCCAGCGCATCATTGTAAATCGGCGAATCTTCTGGCCGTGCTCTCGGCGAACGGTTAGGACCGGCTGCGTCGGAGCAATGTTGTAGCGTGGATGGTCGTCGATTTCGTCGAACGCCTGGAATCGTTCAGCCAGGTAGCGCTGGGAGTGGGACAGTCGGTAGCGGTTGCACATGCATGTTCCTACCGGAGCCTTCTGACATCACTCGGCCATTTTACAATCTTCGCGTGATTATTGCGGTTGACTGTCCGCTTTCCCGTATCGTAGTAGCTTATGGTAATCTCTCGTGCACTGGGACCACAGAACTCCGCATCCGCAGTCAGTGCGCTGTCCGGCGCATCGAGCTAAGAACACAAACTCAGCCTCGAATGTCTCGATGTCTTGGGTTGAGCCATCCTGTGAATCCTCTTGGAAACACATGTCCAACGTGGCTTCTGCAGCCTTTCGACTAGCTGGCTTATCAGACATTTGCGTTCTTAGCGGAGTCAAATGTCTGGATTAGCCGAGTCGCGCTCCAATTGGGGTTAATAGCAGCTATCGGCAAATGCCTGAGCCGGAGTCACGAAAGCTTTGTCCTGAAACGGGAATAAACTGCCAATCATAGCCGTGCGTGCGCAAAGTAAGCTTCAGCACGCCGAACGTGAAAGCCTTACGGACCTCGCTATTTGGTTTAGGCGCTCCGAACGGGCGCAAATGATTCCCGCCTGTGCCTACAACAAATTCACGAATGCCGCGAGGATCAGCTTTTCCATCCGAATTCTGCGGAGCAAAGCGCTCGTAATCATGATCATGCCCGTTAAGCACGATGGTCGCGTGCGCCTCGTACAGATCCCTCCAGAAATCGCGATAACGAATATCGTTGCCGTGCCCGGCGCCTGAACTGAACAACGGTTCGTGCCAGTAGGCTAGCGTGCAAGCCGCGGGATGCGATTGCAAATCCGCGCGCAGCCATTTTTCTTCGGGTGAACCGGCTTCGCATCCACCGATCGGCTGGCATTCGCCGTTCAAGGAGATGACGTGCCATGCGCCCAGCTCATAACTGTAATAGCCCTTCGCTGGATCCCCCGCCTCGGCGCCGAAATAATTGAAATAGGGTATCGCGCCGGCGGCGTGGAATTCATGATTCCCTGGTGCCGGACGCGTGCGGGATTTGAAAGCGCCCCAGGTTTTATCGTAGCAACTCGCGAATTCAGCAGCAGTGCCGTCCTTGAGCGCGAGATCTCCCAGCGCGGCCACTGTCGCATTGGGAAACGACTCAATGATTTTGGCCGTCGCTGCGGCCCCTGCAAGCCCCTGACAATTGGCAATGTCTCCGGCGGCAAGAAGTATTGCAGGATGCTGCTGAGATGCGATATGGGTTTGAGGATGCGCGAGCTGCCACAACAGCGTAATTGCCAGAGAGGCCGAACACAATTTGAGTCTCACGTTCATTATCTATTCTCTCTTTCACATTGTAGTCCATAGGAACAGGAACTACTTGCGAGCACATTGGCGGCCAGCCGCAAAGAACGGCTGGAACTTTCTGCCTGGCCGTCTGTTCAAGGTGCCTAAAACTTCAGCCGCACCATGAATTGAATCTGGCGCGGCAAGCCCGTGCCCGTATTCGGTGAAGCATCGTTGTCGTTGTTGTTGTTGAAGTTCACCGTCGTGTTCACGACGCCGAAGTTCGCGCGCGGCGCAAGCGTGCCCGTCGCAGCGTCGTAGTTGAGCCGCAACTCGCCGGGATCGCCGAGCTGCACGTGGTTCAGAACATTAAAGCTCTGCACGCCGAATTCGATCGCGAAGCGTTCCGTCAGCCGCGTGTCTTTCATGAGCGCCAAGTCGATCTGCCATGACGGCAGCGCGCGAATGTCGCCATTGCCTTCATTTCCAAACCTTGTGAAGTTGCCGTTGGCGTCCACCGGCGGAGGCGCGAACGCGGCCGCATTGATGAGTGGAATGCCGTTTCGTCCGCCGCCCGGAAGCGTGAGCGGCACGCCAGGAACTATATCAGGCCGTTGGTGAGTTTGGTCATTGCCGTCGGGCAGAAGAAAAACGTCATTCCCCGGAAGGCGCATGCCGACCGTAAGAGGATGGCCCGTGTGATACATGCCAACGCTGCTGAGTTGCCATCCGCCCAAAACCTTGCC
>DASVGP010000204.1:0-13095 GCA_036379475.1 Bryobacteraceae bacterium
AAAGCGCTGCCGTAATACCCTCACATTCTGTTGACGGGCAAACAGATGCACGACAGAATTGAGGGGCGGCATTAGACGGAAATACAACCTGGTTGGCAACTTAATCGATTCCGATAGCCGTTGTCTTAGCGCTACTGGCTCGTACAGCCGAGTGCAGAGCCTGAGTATACGAGCCTGCGGGCATAATCAGCCAGACCAGATATGGTCAGTACCAAACTAGCGGACTTCCCTGATGATATCGGAACTAAGACACGGCGCTATGCGAAAAGCGATGCTAATAGCTGTCGCTCTCATTGCCTACGGCAGCACAAACGCGCCGGCCGCCAATCGATCTGGCTGGAAGCTCGTCTGGTCGGATGAATTCAACTATACGGGGCACCCAAATCCAGCCAAATGGGGCTACGAGCAGGGCTATATCCGGCACAACGAGCTTCAATACTACACCGTGAATCGGCTAGCAAACGCTCGGGTAGATGGGAAACATTTGCTGATCGAATTACGCAAGGAGACGCCCCAGAGCTTTCTGCCGACATCGATCAATGATAAGTGGCATCGGTATACCTCGGCCAGCGTGAATACTCGACACTTAGCTGCTTGGACCTATGGCCGATTTGTAATAAGAGCCGAACTGCCAAAGGAAAGGAGCACTTGGCCGGCGATCTGGTTTCTGAGCCCTCTCAGGACTCCCAACATTCCCGGTCCTCCGCAACACCGGCTGGCCAACGGAAAGGAGGTTCACGGCCCGTACCGAGGCCCCAACCACGGAGAATCATCAGAGGGGGAAATTGATCTGGTGGAGAGCTGGGGAAGCCATTCCAATCGAGTGGCTGTGCATATCCACGGAACGAAGGGACCGACGCCCCATGTGAGCGTCACCGTACCCGATCTGTACACGAAGTTCCATACCTATGAGCTGGACTGGTATCCGGATCACATGGATTTCTTTTTGGATGGAAAGAAAATCATGACTTATACCAAGGATCCATCCACCGGCTGGTCTTTCGACCACCCCATGTACCTCATCATGAATCTCGCCTGCGCCGGGCCGGATAATCCTGCGCCCAATGATGCTGACCTTCCGCAGTTTTTTAAGATCGATTATGTGCGCGTTTACCAGAAGGCGCCTGCTTCCGGGGAATATATACATGGCGTACGCAAGCGTTAGCACATCGGCATCGTCAGGGACTGTGATAAGATTTCCCGTCTTATTGAATTATGGTTTTGGGGGCACAAATGGCAGTGAGGCAGCAGTTGTGTTCTCCGCTTGAGGTGGCAAAAGAGAGGGATGAAACTCAATGAACCGTAGAGAACTGATCATGGCCGGCATGGCCGGCACTGTACTCATCGCGCGGCCCTCCGAAGCACGCGCGCAATCCAAGGACGCCGCGCCTTCGGCTCCGGCCGAGCAGCCGGGAACGCCCCCGACGATTCTTCTCAATGATTACGTTCCGGAATCCATTTATCGGATTCCAAAAACGGAGGTCCCAAAGGCGAAATTCCGCGTCTTTGATGGCCATAATCACGGTCATGGCCCGCTATCCGTCACCGAGATGGTCAGGATTATGGATAAGGTCGGCGTTGAAAAGAGCGTCGTTTTCACCGGGGCCGGCACAGTAGATCGATTCAACGAGGTTGCCCGCGAATATGCGGATCACCCTGACCGTTTCGAGTTATGGTGCATGTTCGATTTGCGGGGTGTGGATCAGAGCGGCTTTGGACCCAATGCGATCAAGTCGCTCGAGGAGTGCCATCGCGCCGGTGCCAAGGGCGTGGGCGAACTCCACGACAAAGGCCGCGGCATCTTCTCAGGCCAGCGTTCCCGAGCGCGCCGCCACCGTCCTTACGTCGCTCAGGCAAAATTGAACGGAGGACCTACCTACACTCGCGGGCCTGGGCCGCCGCCCAGTCCGAACGCTCCGCTCGGGCCTCATCAGGACGATCCGCGTCTTGATCCCCTCTGGGATAAAGCCGGCCAACTCGGGATGCCGATCTCCTTCCACACTTCCGATCCGATCTGGTCCTACTATCCGATGAACAATACCAATGACGGGCTCATGAACGGCTGGACTTGGAGAATCATTCTCGAGCCTGGAAGTTACGATCACGACCAGCTCGTGAACAGTATGGAAAACACAGCGAAGAAGCATCCGAAGACCCAGTTCATCGCCTGTCATCTATGCAATCTCGATTACGATTTGAATCGCTTAGGCGGGATGCTTGATCGCAACCCTAACCTGAATGCCGATATAGCGGCGCGCTTTTCGGAGACGGCCACCATTCCCCGCTTTGTGCATCGGTTTCTGACGAAATATGCCGATCGGATCGTTTATGGAACGGATGTAACCTATAGCGAGCCCTTTTTCGGCGCCACATTTCGGATTCTTGAGACCGAAGACGAACATTTCTACTTGCGCGGCAAGGTCGACACCGCCAATTTCAATTTCAATTACCATTGGGCGTCGAATGGTTTCGGCCTGCCGGACGATGTGCTGAAGAAAATCTATTACGAGAATATGGCGAGTATTATGGCCCGCGCGCAGCACAATCGCACGTGACGCAATAACTGCGGGAGGGTCTTAGAAGCAATGTCTTCGTCAGATAAGAGCCGTTCATCGACTAAAGCACTGGGGATGGACCAACGGATTTGCCGGCGTGACTTTTTGAATTCGACTCTGCTGGCCTCGGGCGCCTCGCTTCTGGGCTCTTTGAGCCCGCAGCAACTTTTAGCGAAGGATGAGTGGACCGGGTATGGCGGCGTGGGCCAATATGCTGATTCCAATGGCAACACGTTCGAGGTGATGACCGCCGGCCACCAAATCCGCAACCAAGTCTTCGAGTCGCTTCCGGCCGACACTATCGACACGAAAGAGACCTTCGATTGCGTCGTTGTAGGCGGAGGAATTAGTGGGCTCGCGGCTGCTCTGTTGCTCAAGAAGTATGCGGGACCCAGCCTTAAGTGCCTTGTCCTTGAAGATCATCCCGTTTTCGGTGGTGAAGCGAAACGTAACGAGTTCATCGTTGACGGCCAGCGAGTCATGGGGCCGCAGGGGTCGGACCATTTCTCGGTTCCGTACCCGCATAGTTTCATTGCAAGGTTCTACGATTTAATCGGATTAAACTGGCGTGACTTCCAGTATCAAACTTGGAAGGGACCTTCTCCTGAACTTCCTCTGGGCACCAGCTTCGAAGATGCGCAACCTCCTTCGGCATTTTATTTTGGAGCGAAATTCGGCCAGAAGCCCGGAATGTGGCTGATCGATCCGTGGAAGAAAAAGCTGAAGGGGGCGCCGATCCCCGCCTCGGTCCGGGCCGAAATCCTCAAGTACAACGAAAGACCGAAAACCGGTGTGCCGTTCGACTATCCCGGTGATGAGAGATCACGAAAACTGGACAGCATCTCAATCCGGCAATACCTGCAAGAGCAGGGCCTCAGCAATGAAACAATCGAACTGTTCATGGCGGATGCAGGGGGCGGCTTCGGAGCCGGGCCGGACGTTTCGGCTTATTGCATGTACGCCTTCCGGGAGCTTCACCCGCTGGATGATCACGAAACTCTGTCGTTTCCGGGAGGAAACGCCGGTATCGCCCGGCAAATGGTGAAAACCCTGATTCCGCAGTCCATCACAGGTCCGCGCACTCTCGAAGCGGTCTGCCGCAATAAGATCAATTTTCCAGCTCTCGACCGCGCGGGCCAAGCCACCAGGATTCGCCTGGGGAGCACCGCGGTTTGGGTCCAGCACGAAGGTGAACCGGCAAAGTCAAATTTCGTCACCATTGGTTATACGCGCGGCGGAAAAGTTTATCGCCTGAAGGCGCGGTCTGTTGTGATGGCCGGCGGCTGCTGGACATCGAAGATGATTGTTCGCGATCTGCCCGCAATGCAGCGTCAGGCATATGATCAGTTCTACCGTTCCCCCTGCATGATCGCAAACGTCGCCGTGCGTAATTGGCGGTTCCTGTACAAGCTTGGGATCTCGGGATGTCAATGGTTCGAAGGGATAGGCAGGTTTACCGCGGTCCGAAAGCTTCCGACGTTCTCAACCGATAACAAAACGATCGGGCCGGATTCCCCGGTGGTCCTCACCGTAAAGGTTCTTTACCCTCATCCCGGCCGGCCTCTTAAGGAGCAGGGCAACCTGGGACGGGGTGAGCTTCTCGCCACCCCGTTCCGGGAGTACGAGCGCAGGATCCGCGAGCAATTCACAGAGATGTTTTCGGGATCAGGCTTTGATCCGAATCGAGATATTGCCGGGATTGTTCTCAACCGCTGGGGGCACGCGTACGTGAGCCCGCAACCGGGTTTCTTTTTTGGCAAAGACGGGGAACCCGCCCCTCGGGAGATTCTCCGTGCTGCACCGTTTGGAAGAATTGCATTCGCCAATACCGATCTCTCTGGGGCGCCCGATCATCGGACCGCGATCGGAGAAGCGCACCGGGCGATCAATCAACTCCTCAATCAAGTGTTGGAGGACTAAAAGACTAGTTAAGAAGGATTCAAGGAGTAACCTATGCACATTAACCGCTCTCTTTCCGCATCTCTCGTCTTACTATTGCTGGCGCCTTTCACCTTCGCCGGGGCAGAAAATAATGGCCTCGAGCGGACGCCCATACTCGGCTGGAGCAGTTGGAGCTTCATCCGCAAAGGTCCGACGACAGCCAAGATCGAAGCTCAAGCTCGCGCCATGCAAAAGAGCGGCCTGGAGAAGATCGGATACAGGTACATCAACCTTGACGATTTCTGGTATCAGTGCCCGGGCAGCCAGGGCCCCAACGTAGATCACTATGGCCGCTGGGTGATTGACTCCTCAAGATTCCCTGCCAATGGGGCTACCAGCGGCATCAAAGTAGTTGCTGACTACGTGCACGGCCTGGGACAGAAATTCGGAATCTATGTTACGCCAGGTATCTCCAAACAGGCAGTAGCCAAGAACACGCCGATCAAGGGCACATCGTATACGGCTGACCAAATAGCGGAGCCGTCCGTACCAAATGCCAACTACAACTGCAAAGGGATGGTCGGCATCGACTACAACAAGCCCGGAGCGCAAGAGTACATCAACTCTTGGGCAGCCATGCTCGCATCCTGGGACGTCGATTACATCAAGCTCGACGGCATCGCCAATAGCAACACCGGTGACATCAAGGCATGGTCACACGCAATACGGAAGAGCGGACGGCCTATGGTGTTAAATGTCACCCAGGGCAGCTACACAACCGCCATCGCTCCTGTATTGATGAAGAATGCCAATCAGTGGGAATTCGCACCCGACGTCGAATGTTACCGCTGCGAGAAGAACGGCAGCCCCTATCCGCTGACAGATTGGGCGCATATCAAGAACCGCTTCGACTATGTGGCCGAATGGCAGCCTTACGCCGGTCCGGGAGGCTTCAACGACTATGACTCCATTGAGGTCGGGAACGGCAGCAAGGACGGCCTTACCCCTGTCGAACGCCAGACTCAGATGAGCCTCTGGGCTCTCGGAGCAAGTCCCTTTATCCTCGGGATCGACCTCACTCATCTCGACCATATGGACTTACAGAACTACCTCAAGAACACCGCAGTGCTCTCCGTCGATCAAGATTCGATTGCAGCCAAAAGGGTTGTCAATACCAGCACCCGGCAGGTATTCACAAAGAAGGAGGCAAACGGAGATGTGATCGTCGGCTTGTTTAATACCAGCGGTAAGACGGAGACCGTCTCTGTACAATCATCTGCGCTAGGTCTCTCTAAGAATAGAGGCGGCTATCTGCTGAAAAACCTGTGGACACACAAGACGACGAAGAGCGGCGGGACTATCAGCGCTAGAGTCCCGTCTCATGGGGTTGCCTTATACCGCGTCAGGGAAATGTAGCCAGAAGCGAGCAAGGCCGCGAGCCGGAAATTCGTTGCCTGTCCCGGTTTGCCCCGTGGGTTCGCTAGGAACTTCCGAAACATGACTCTAGGGCGTTCCTGCCGGCCGAAGCAGATCCTTCCGAACATAGATCCAATAGGGCCAGAAAGTACGCTCAGTCTGCACCAGCTTATAGTTCTTTGCCAGCATTTCGCGCGACCATTTCCAGGCCCGGTGTGTTTCCGGATATCGTCCGGGATCGCAGTCGTTATGCATGACGTAAACGTCGGGCCGGATGCCGGAGTGATAGCCCAGGTAGCAATCGTCGATTAGCGGCGGTCCCCAGCCGAGCGCAAAGCCGAATTCGGAAGGCGCCATCACGAACCCGCCGGGCCGTAAGTAATGCTTGATGGCTGCGAGCGCCGGTTCGTAGCTGTTGCGAAATGTGTCTCTTTGCACGTTGGCGCGGAACGCGGTACAGGTAGAGCCGACGGCGCCGGCGAGCAGAACTGCGGCCAAGAAGCGGCCCAGGGTGCGTCTTTTCCAGGAGTCATAGAGCCAGGCTGCGCCGCAGGCGTAGAGCATTGGCATCGAATAAATCAGGTAATACCAAAACTTCTGATTGTCGATCAAAGCGACGCCCAGATAGCCAATACACGAGTAGAGGAACAAGAGGCGAGCCGGCGGGATCGAACGCAGCCGGCGGCTGAGCGCAACAGCAACGAATCCCGCGAGGCCAAATAGGAGCACGAGCGGCTTCAGGCGGCCTTGGCCTGCGAAACAGGCCTGAAAATATCGAATATCGAAATCGCTACAGGCTCGCTTCAGAAGCGCCGCGAACCCGGTCACGCGATACCCCGATGCCGCCTTGTATTGAGCAACGAAAATTTCGGGAGCCTGCACGATATACCACAAACAGAGTGCTCCGCCCAGCAGATAGGGAGCGCAGAAAACCGCCAGATCGCGCCGGCGAAAGCGCCTCCAATCGCGCAACAGCAGGATGGCGAGAAATGCATTGGTCACCGCACCCATGGGATGGCAAAACAGCGATGCCGCGCCTAAGCAGCCGGCTAGCGCCACCGCGAGCGTGTGGTTGCGGTCGCGCTGGCAGACGTAAACGGCAAGCGCGGCCTGGCCAAGCGCGGCGCACATCGTTTCCATACGGCCGTCGGAGGCATCTTGCACGAAGATATAGGCGAGAGCAATAATCGACGAGGTCACAAGCGCGAGCGTCTCGTTGCGGCTCAAGGCGCGCACGAAGAAAAACCACGCGGCAAGATAGATGCAGGCCCAGAAGAGCGAGAACAGGCGCATCGCTTCGATGGTGGGCGGCAAAATGCGGAACCAGACTCCCAGCGAAATCAGATAGAGGGGGAACTGCCAATAGGTGTAGCGATGCACGCCGGGCATGTTGTTGTAGCCGTGCGGTGCAAGCAGCGAGCTGCCGAGATGACCATGATTGCGGAAGTTCATGGCCACATCGGCAAAAACGCCTTCGTCCCACCAGGGGCTGCGGGTAAGGACGTAGCCGGCGGCGAGGCACAGGAACAGGCAGAAAGCGCCTCCGGCGCAGAGCCAAGCCCAGCGCGGCGCCCGCACCGTCATTTGCGGCACGACGCCGGGCGGCTCCGCGGCACTCTTCGGCAATGCCGCCGGGGTCCACGTATTCGCTGGCATGATTCTTACTAGTTGAAGTTGAAACAGCTAGGATAAATTCTCAACAGAGCCGGTCCAAGTAAGTACCGTACTACCCACGTCCGATTCGGCCCCGCTATACTGGCCGATTACGCGATGGGCCAACTGCTGAAGACGAAGAGCATCGACGCGCTCGTCGAAGAGACGCACGTTGAAGGCAGAAGACTCAAGCGATCGCTCGGCCCCTGGAGTCTCATCGCTTTTGGGATTGGCGCCGTGATCGGCGGAGGCATCTTCACCGTTACCGGGACTGCGGCGGCAGGCACGCAAATGAGCTTTCCGTCGATCTTTAACGCGCCCGTGCTCGACATCCTGCTGCACGGCGGACAGGCGGCATCGACGGTCGGCAGGCCGGGCGCTGGCCCCGCGCTGACACTTTCGTTCATTCTGGTCGCCATCACCTGCGGATTCGCGGCACTCTGCTATGCGGAATTGGCGTCGATGATCCCGGTCGCGGGCAGCGCCTACACCTATGCCTATACCACGCTCGGCGAAATCTTCGCCTGGATCATCGGCTGGGATTTGATTCTCGAGTACGCAGTATCGAACATGTCCGTGGCGGTGGGGTTTTCGGCATATTTCAACGTCATGTGCGATTACCTGTTTGGAGCGCACCTGCCGAAGTCTCTCTCGCAGCCGGCTATCGTAGAAGGCCAGCTTACCGGCAGTTACTTCAACATTCCGGCGTTTCTCATCGTGATGTTTTTGAGCTGGATCCTGGTTCGCGGCGTGCGCGAGAGCGCCGGGGCCAACAATGTGATGGTCGTGATCAAGATCGGCGCTGTTCTGCTCTTTGTATTCGGCGCGGCACACGCAGTGCAGGCCTCGAACCTGCATCCGTTCTTACCCAATGGCTTTGGGGGTGTGGTTAGCGGCGGCGCGATCGTGTTCTTTACCTACATCGGTTTCGATTCGGTCTCGACGGCGGCCGAGGAGTGCCGCCATCCGCAGCGCAACATGCCGATCGGCATCATCGGCACCCTTGCGGTGTGCGCGATCCTCTATACCGCGGTAGCGTTTGTCCTCACCGGAATCGTCAATTGGAAAACGCTGGATAATGCATCGCCGGTTGCGAACGCGCTGGCGGCGATCGGCATGGGTAAGCTGCGCTTTGCCGTGACTGTGGGGGCGTTGCTGGGAATGCTGAGTTCGCTCCTGATCTATCAATATGGGCAGGCGCGCATCTGGTTTGCGATGTCGCGCGACCGCCTGCTACCCCTCGCATTTTCGAGCGTGCACAAGAAATATGGGACGCCACATGTGAGCACATGGATTGCGGGACTGGCGGTGGGGATTCCTGCGGGGATCTGGGATATCGGGACGCTGGCGGAAATTTCGAATATCGGAACCCTGTTCGCGTTTATTGTCGTTTCGGCCGGAGTGGTGATTTTGCGCTACTCGCAACCCGAAAGGCCGCGGGCCTTCCGGGTGCCATTTTCCCCGTTCATGCCGGCGCTTTCGATTCTCTGCTGTTTTGGCTTGATGCTAGGGCTGCCGCTAGAGACCTGGATTCGGTTTGTGGTGTGGCTGGTTATTGGGTTGGTCGTGTATTTCGGGTACAGCCGGAAACGCAGTCCGCTGCAAACTCCCCCTCAGCCCACGCGGAAATTACCTGACCCCCTATAGCCCGCCGCAAACCCGGTCGATAGTTTCCACATGGGTTTAGGCCCGCGGGTTCTCCTCGTCCTGTTGCCGCTACTCGCGGGTAGTGCAAAACTGCCTGCCCAGCCGGGCGGTTTACCAGTACTGACCTCGACCCGGGCCGTACACACACTCAGCACAAAGGAATCGGAGAGAGGATATCCCGTCCATTTTCAGGCCGTAGTTACCTATTACGACCCCTACCTCGACAACCGGCATGGCGCCCTGTTTATACACGATTCCACGGGTGGCGTGTTCGTGGACGTGCCACCGAACCTGCTGTTTTCAGCGCATGCTGGAACTCTCATCGACATAACCGGCGTAACGGGCCCGGGAGATTTTGCTCCCGTGGTGATGGCCGGCCGCATACGGGTGCTCGGGCAATCGCATCTTCCGGCCAAAGCGCTGCGCGTAGGCCGCAGCGAAATCCTCACGGGCGCCTATGACTGTCGATGGGTCGAGATCGAGGGCATTGTCCACGACGTCCATCAGGCCGGACATGACGTGACTTTCTATATCGAGTTACGCGACGGTCTGGTAGCGGCCACGACCGTCTGGCAGTCTGGCGTCGATTACAGGCGTCTGATCGATGCCAAGATTTCGGTTCGCGGAGCCGCGGCCGAATTCTTCAACCGGCGCCGTCAGATCGTCGGGGCGCGATTCTTCTTTCCTTCCATGAGGCAAGTGACTGTAGAAGAACCCGCTCCGCCCCACCCCTTTGCATCGCCGGTTCAGCCCATCGATACGTTGTTGCAGTACAACCCTAAAGCGGCCTTCGGACACCGCGTCCACATTCAGGGCCGGGTGACGCTGCAGTGGCCCGGCCGGACGGTCTGCATACAGGATTCGAAACAAGGGTTGTGTGCATCGGCTGCTCAAAAAGCCAAGCTGACGCCCGGCGAAGTGGTGGACATGGTGGGCTTTCCGGTAGCGGACGAATACCTGCCCACTTTGGAGAGCGCGACTTGGCGACTAGCGGGCGCTGGCGCTCCCGTTCGAGCCACACCGATCACGGTGAAACAAGCGCTCGGAGGCAGATACGATTCCGAGCTCGTAAGCATAAGGGGGACTTTGATCGCACGCAACCGGACCGCGACAGGCCCGAGGCTGACGCTCTCCGCCGGCCCTCTCCTTTTTGCCGCTGTTCTTCCGCGGACCCGGAACAATCGCGAACTGCCGGCCTGGCGGCCCGGAAGTGAGCTTCAAGTTACCGGCATCTGCTCGGTGACTATGGATTTGGGCCAATCTGCCATTCACGATAGCGTTGTACACCCGAAATCCTTTCGTATCCTGCTGCGTTCGCCGGAGGATGTGGCCGTAGTAAAACCAGCTTCCTGGTGGACCGCGCAGCACGCGCTTATCGTGCTCGGCATAGTGCTCGCCCTCGCACTTGCCCTGCTCGTATGGGGCGAAGCGCAGCGGCGGCGTGTCAGGCACCAAACCGGGATAATCGGCAGGCAACTCGAACAGGCGGCTGCGCTCAAGGAGGCGGCCGAGGCGGCCAGCCGGGCGAAAAGCGAATTTCTGGCTAATATGAGCCACGAAATACGCACTCCGATGAACGGAGTGATCGGGATGATCGAGCTCGCGCTGGATCCCGATCCTTCACCCGAGCAAGCTGAATATCTCGCTATGGCCCATCATTCGGCGGAAGCGCTTCTGAAGGTAATCAACGACATTCTGGACTTCTCGAAGATTGAGGCAGGCCACCTCGATCTCGATCCGATCGATTTCGAGTTGAACGATTGCATCGAAGAGACGCTTCGGGCGTTTGCGCCGCGCGTTTCCGAAAGAAGTATCGAGCTTACGGGCGAAGTGGATCCGCATGCACCGGCAGTGATTAAAGCCGACCCGGTCCGGCTGCGCCAGGTGCTCACAAACCTGCTCGGGAACGCGTTGAAATTCACCTCAAAAGGAGAAATCGCGTTAAGGGTCACTGAGGAAGCACGTTCCCCCGGAAAGACCCGGCTTCGATTCACCGTGCGGGATACCGGAATCGGTATTCCACCTGACAAGCAACCGGTGATTTTCCGCGCGTTCGCACAAGCCGATTCGTCAACGACGCGGAACTATGGAGGTACCGGCCTCGGCCTCACCATTTCCTCCAGAATCGTGCATGCTATGGGCGGCAAAATCTGGGTGGAAAGCGAGCCCGGGAAAGGGAGCCGTTTTCATTTCACGATCGAGGCTAATACCGTGGCCGAGAGCCCGGCGGCACGACCAAACGGCTTGGACTCCGTTTCAGCGATGCGTGTTCTGGTGGTCGATGACAGCGCGACCAACCGGCGCATCGTCGCGGAGACGCTCACGCGCTGGGGAATGCGAGTAGATTCGGCCGGCAGCGCCTTCGCGGCCCTCGATGCGCTCGAACAAGCAGCGTGCGCAGGCGAGCCGTTTAGACTCCTGATCACCGACGCACACATGCCGGAAATGGACGGCTTCGACCTGATCCGAGAAGTAAAGCGCCGTCCCGAATTGGCTCGCTCCATGGTGATCCTGATGCTCACTTCTTCGGCGCAAAAGGCCGACATGGCGAAATGCCACGAGCAGAGAATAGCTGTCTATCTGATCAAGCCGGTTCGGCAGGCCGAACTCAAGCGGGCGATTCTGCAGGCGATAGGCGAACCGGAAGCGACGGGGGATGGCGTCCCGCACATGCTTCCGGCACCGCTTGGAGCCAGAAATATCGGCGCGCTACGCATTTTGCTGGCTGAAGATAACGCGGTCAATCAGCGCCTGGCCCAAAAGCTTCTCGAAAAGCGCGGCCACGCCGTTACCCTGGCCAACGACGGCCGTGAGGCCCTGGAACTTTTGGAACGGATGACCTTCGATCTGGTCCTGATGGATGTGCAGATGCCGCATCTGGACGGCTTTGCGGTAACGGCAACGATTCGTGCCGGAGAAAGGCAAACCGGCGGGCACATTCCGGTCATCGCCATGACCGCGCACGCCATGAAAGGCGATGAGGAACGCTGCCTGCGTGCCGGTATGGACGGCTACGTGAGCAAGCCGATCCAGCCGGCGGTGCTCTTCGCGGCGATCGAGGCGCTTTGTCCGAGTGTCGGGGCGGTTTGAGGAACTATTTTCCGGAAGCGCTGCTTTTCCGAGGATCGCTGCGCTCTTCGGCCGCACACGTGCCATCCTTCACGCTTCAGGGGACGGTCAGCGGACGATACGATTCAACTGAGAAATTTCGGACCTTATGGCGAATTTGACCTGAGACTCAAGCGCGTCTCCAGCGCGGGGAAAGTAGCGTGGGTTATGGCTTAAGGTGGCCAGCGTACCCAGCGGCCACGATGTTGCGCTGCACTGCTTTCATGATGTCAGCGCCGGGCATTCCTCGGGTCATCGCGGCCTCAAAGAAATAGCCCGTGGCCCAATTGCTGTTATCGCCGCCGGTCCCGAGGATGATGGCTCCTTCTTGTTTCATCGGTTGATAGCCCTTGGGGAGAGGGATCATCCCGGTGCTGGTCAGGCCTCCGGAGTGAGCGTTGCCCTGGTAGATGGCGTAGGAGTGCTGACCGTCGTTGGCGCCCATGTCGGTGACGAAGCGGGTGCCGGCGGGCACGGGGAGATGGCCGTAGATGCCGTCCTCCATATCGAGCCCTGCATCCGGCTTGCATGGGCTGCCGTGGCACATGATGTTGATCGCGTCCATGTGACCAGCCTTGTTGTCGAGGTTGTTCGTCTCGGCATTACCGAAGTCAAAGCAGCACCTCGAGTTGAGATGTAGGGCAGAGGTGACCATGTAAACGCCCTCGGGCTGACCCTTGACCGCTATGCCGACAGGAGTGTCGTCGCGGTAGCCCATGCCAGGCGAAATGGCGATGCCGTAGACCTCGTGTCCGTGTACGGTTACCGGGAGAGCATTGGCTATGGCGGGGACGTCGTAGCCGTTGGGACCTGGGCCGTGCGCCGCGCCGCCGGG
>DASVGP010000205.1:0-2793 GCA_036379475.1 Bryobacteraceae bacterium
CTGGTCAGCGGCGGCGCTTCGGGCATCGGAGCCACCCTCGTGGAGCAGTTTGCGCGGCAGGGTTCGCGAGTTGCCTTTCTGGACATTGCCGCCGATACCGCGAAAAATCTCCTGGAACGACTCGGGCGTGGCTCCGAGCATGCGCCGGTGTTTTTTCCCTGCGATGTGACCGATATCCCCGCTCTGCACACAACGCTCGGCGAAGTCGAGAGCCAAATCGGGCGCGTGGAAGTCCTGGTGAACAACGCGGCAAACGATACACGGCATGCTTATGCCGACGTGACTCCCGAATTCTGGGATGCGGCGATGGCCGTAAACCTTCGCCACCAGTTCTTCGCTATCCAAGCAGTTGCTCCCGGCATGATCGCGAACGGAGCGGGGTCGATCATTAACATGAGCTCCATAAGCTGGATGATTCCGAGCACCGGAATGCCCGCTTATATTGCGGCTAAAGCGGCGATTGTCGGCTTGACCCGTACCATGTCCCACGAACTCGGCCCGTCGAATATCCGCGTCAATGCAGTCCTGCCCGGAGCGATTCTCACCGAGCGGCAGAGACGTCTCTGGTGGACTCCGGAGTACGAGATCAAAATGATGACGCATCAGAGCTTAAAGCGCCATCTGACCGAAGAAGACGTGGGACGCCTGGTCCTTTTTCTCGCTGCCGACGACAGCTCCGGAATCACCAATCAGAGCTACGTTATCGATGGAGGATGGGTGTGAGGGAGCGATAGGATCTAATTAGGGGATCGAGTATGACGTTAGATGAACTGCGGCAGACAAAGCGGAGTCAGATCCTTCAGGCTGCTGCCCGACATGGCGCTCGTAACGTACGGATCTTTGGATCGGCCGCCCGCGGCGAGACATCTCCGGTAAGCGACATTGACGTTCTTGTGGATCTCGATCCGGATCGAACTCTCATGGATCTTGGGGGGTTGTTAATGGACCTTCAGGAATTGGTTCAGGTTCGCGTCGATGTAGCGACAGAAGAGATGTTGCGGCCCAAGGTCCGTCGCCACGCTTTGGCCGACGCCGTTCCTCTATGAGGGATGACCTGGAACGGCTGGCGGATATCTCAACCGCTATCGACAAAATTCTCAGCAAAACGGCCCAGGGCAGAAGCGAGTTCGAGCGAGACGAGATGCCTCAAGTCTGAGCGTTGCATCATCTTCAAATAGTGGGGGAAGCGGCTCGCTGTTTGTCTGAAGAATTCCGCCGGTTACACCCCGACCCGGTTTGGTCAAAAGCGGCCGGCATGCGGCATATACTCGTCCATCACTATTTTGAAATTGACGCTGCTCAAATCTGGAAAGTAGTGGAACGTGACTTGCAGCCGCTACGCGAGCTTGTGCGAGTCATTCTCGGCCCGTAGGATCGTGCGGCTTGATAGTGCCCATTAGTTCCGGGCCGCATGCCGATGGTTATGGCTCAGGTACGCTTTTGCGTGTACCAACTCCGGATTGCGCGATAAAAGACCCTGTTCGCGGCCCGCGAGCAGTGCAGGAGATCGGAAACGAAACCGCGCCTAGCCGCGATGTTTTCCATCCAGCGGCGTGTGGGTGAGTCTGCGCATTCAGCGGCGTTATGAAAGCGTAAATTGTCAGTAACAACAGAAGCGAAAGCTTCTCGTCGAGAGCCACTCGTCACCTCCGGTGAGCAGTGTAACGCTTAACGCGACGCCATATTGCATACTGGTGCCCAGTATGGTATCGTGCTTCGCATGGAAACAGCGCGCAAGATCACGGTCGAGGTGCCGCTGGAACTGTTGGAAAAGGCGCAACGTGCGAGTGGCGCCGGCGTTACTCAAACGGTCCGCACCGGCCTGCAATTGGTTGCGGCTTCGCAGACATATGCGCGGTTACGCCAGCTCCGCGGCAAGGTTCGCTTCTCGCGTACACTGGCTGATCTGAAAGCCGACCGGTGATCGCAGCGGATAGCGGCACGTGGATCGCTTTTCTCCAGGAAGGCGCTGGGGCAGACGTGCAGTTGCTCGACCGGGCTCTGGCAGACCGGCAGGTGCTGATGGTGCCCGCCGTTCTTGCTGAACTGTTGAGCGATCCCAAGCTGCCTTCCGAAGTTGCGAAAACTCTCTCGGAGCTGCCGACGACGGAGATCACGTCCGGCTATTGGCAGCGGGCGGGCGCACTACGTGCACAGGTACTGGCAAAGCGCCGGAAAGCTCGCCTCGGAGATGCCCTGATCGCCCAGAGTTGTCTCGATCACGAGACTCCTCTCCTCACCCGAGACCGAGACTTCCGTGCATTTGTCGAAGCTGCCGGGCTCGATCTTGTGATCGGAGTGCGATAGCTGTGTCAAATCTATCGAGAGGCTCCCGACGGGTTCAATCCCCAATGCTTCAGCATCGGACCCACGCTCGGCTTTGCGCCGAGCCAGCGCCGGTACATCGTCCGGAGGTCTTCGCTATCGGCGCGAGAGAGCACCATGCGGCGCAAGCGGTCGCCATTGGCGCGTGTGAGGCCGCCGTGATTCTCGAACCATTGGAACGCATCGTCGTCCAGCATCTCGCTCCAGAGATAGCCGTAATATCCGGCCGCATAGCCGTTACCCCAGATATGCAGGAAGTAACTCGACCGGTAGCGCGGCGGCACATAGCGTATCCACAAATGCGTCTTTTCCAAAACCTGTTTCTCGAACGTGTCTGAGTTCTCAAGTGGTGCGCTGTCCGGGAGTATGTGCCATTGCATATCCAACTCGGCGGCTGCCAGCAGTTCCGTCAGGTCATAGCCTTGGTTGAATTTTTGAGCCTTCTTGACTTTCGCTGCCAGCGCGGCC